>JAHEIA010000078.1 GCA_024639625.1 Chromatiales bacterium | reverse complement strand
GTTGCGCCATCGGGCGCACAGAAGAGGCGCGGTTTGTGGCGCTGGCGCGGGTGCAGGGGAGTGACTGAGCGAGAAACCGACAGCAGGCAGCCGGGAGCGCGGGCGATTGCCCTCGCGATCACCGGGGCTTCTGGCGCGGCGTACGGACTACGCCTCCTGGAGTGCCTGCTGCAGGCGGGGTCTCCGGTGTACCTGATGGTGTCTCAGGCCGGGCAAGTAGTGTTGCGCATGGAATCGGGCCTCGAGATACCGGCCCGCCCGGAAGAGGCCGAAGCTTGGTTGAGCCGGCATTTTGCGGCGCGGTCCGGGCAGCTGCGGGTGTTCGGACGCCAGCAATGGACAGCGCCCGTGGCCAGCGGTTCGAACCCGCCCCGGGCGATGGTCGTGTGCCCCTGCACCACCGGAACCTTGGCTTCCATCGCCGCCGGCAGCAGCAGCGATCTGATCGAACGGGCGGCAGATGTGATGCTCAAAGAGCAGCGCAAGCTGATTCTGGTTGTTCGGGAAACCCCCTTCTCGTCGATCCATCTGCAGAACATGCTGCGACTGGCGCGCATGGGGGCGGTCATCATGCCGGCGAATCCGGGTTTCTATGAGCAGCCGCAGAAGGTGTCGGATCTGGTGGACTTCATGGTCGCGCGGATCCTCGATCATCTGCACATCGAACACACCCTCGGACCGCGCTGGGGCTGAAGGGACGCCCCAGGGCAGATTCTGTTTAGCTCTCGCCTCTCGCCGCAGTTCCGGGCTTCCCGCGCGGGGCGCCGCCGCTCTCCTGATTTCGCTGGCCGAACGAGGGGTCAGGGATGGCCGCGACGCAGCAGAACCAGCTCTTGGTCTGGAATGGGCTGCCGGAGGGGGAGGTCACCGATGTCGTCCAGGAACAACCGATAGGGGCGCACGAAATCCTCCAGCGTGCGCGGATAGTTGAACAACCCGAGCAGCGATGCACGTTCCTGGAGCGCGACGTTACCGAGCCAGAGCGGGATATCGCCAGGAAACAACCGCGTGTCCGCAGGCCACAGGCGCAGCACGAGTCTTTGCTCGTTGGCAAGCGGCTTGCTGAGTACCAGGGCCTCATGCCGGGAGTCGTGGACCTGGGGCAATACCGGCAGCGCCTGCAGCGGCAGCGAGGGCGACAAGAGCTTGAGCAGGTGGCTCCATTCCAGGTCTACCGCGTGCTGCCAGCCGCGGGCTTCCAGGTGGTGCGCCAGATCCTCCAACGGACCCGCATACTGCAAGGTTAGGGGATGACCGTCGTCCTGTCCGAGGTCCAGTCGAGTACGCTGCAGATCTTGCCAGGCGCTTGCCCACCAGTCGGTTGCGGAGAGCGCCAGGTGAGGCCGTTTTGGCGCATAGCGCGCGAGGTCGTCCTGCTGATGCCGGGCCGTCTGCAGCACGAAACTGACCCCGAGCACAGCCACCGCGCTAACCGCCAGGCTCCCCCAGCGAGGCTCGAATTGGGTGTGGCGATGATAGGCGACGCCGAGCGCAGCCACCCAGGCGACACCCAACGTAAGGCTGCCAAGGACGTCAGATAACCAGTGCGCACCCAGGTAAAGACGGGCCAGCCCGACCCCGGCGACCACCAGTCCCGCCAAGCCGTAGGGCAGCCATCGCCAACGGGCGTCGGTCGCGCGAGCCAGCATGACGGAAAGAAAACCATAGATGGCGACACTACGCAGTACATGGCTGCTGGGGAAGGTATAAGGGCCCAGTCCGGCAATGCCGAGATCTGGTCGCGGGATGCGCAACCCATATTTCAGGACCACGGGCGCCAACAGGCCGAACCCGGTTGCCGCCAGCCAATAGACCAGTATTCGCCACTGGCGCTGGGCCGCCAGGACCAGGGAGATGCCCAGGGCGAGTGCTCCCACGACCCAGGTGTCGCCGAACCGGCTGAGCAACAGCATCAGCCCGTCCGCCCATGGGGTGCGCAGGCTCTGCAGCGACTCGAGCACCAACAGGTCGGCGCCCGCAGAGTCCTTCCCCAGGGCCACGGCGGAGACGACTACGAACGCGGCAGTGCCGAGCAGCAGCAGTGAGGCAAAAATGGTCAGACCCTTCGCTTCCGGGTGGTTGGGGTCCGCGAGCGCCGCGCCGATAGCCCCTAGCTTTGGATGCAGTTCGCTCCAGTTGAGTAGCCGCGCCAGCCAATCACCGGCACGGACATGGATGAATCGGTACGCTCTTTTGACGATCCAGAACACGAACAGCAGCAAAGTAGCCAGGAGAACCAGCAGAAGCACCAGGCGAAGGGCTACCTCCGAGGCCAGCTCCAAGGAGGCGCCGAACAGCATCCCGGGCAGTAGGTAGGCGGGGGCCCACGCGAAGGCGGAGAACAGGTTTGCTAGGAAGAAGCGCGATGGTTGCATGCCGAACATGCCGGCGACCAGTGGGATCACGGCCCGGATGGGGCCAACAAAACGCCCCAGGATGACGCTTTTGCCTCCGTAGCGCTGGAAGAAGCCAACGCCGCGCTCGAGCATCTGCGGGTGGCGATCGAAGGGCCACAAGGATACCAGACGCTCTCGAAAGTGGCGGCCGATGAGGAAGCTGACGCCGTCGCCGACGACCGCCCCGGCCACTGCCCAGCAGAGGGTGGGCCAGAAGGAAAGCGAGCCGGTGCTGATCAGGGCGCCGACAGCGAACATCATGGCCACCCCCGGCACGATCATGCCGACGATCGCCATGGACTCGGCCATGGATACCAGAAACACCGCGAAACCAGCCAGCCCTGGGTGGGCGGAAATCCACTGCAGCAGCGGATCGAGAAGCTCGCTCATGGGTGATACGGTTGCGTCTGCTGCGACACCGCCGATAGCTCCGCCGAGTGCGCTGGACCAGCGCTTGTGCGGACGTGCTCAGGCCAGCTCGGCGAAGGCCTCCGCTGCGGCGGCAATCGTGGCGTCGATCTCTAGGTCCGTGTGGGCGGCGGAGACGAATCCCGCCTCGAAGGCAGACGGGGCCAGATAGATGCCCCGATGCAACATCGCGTGGAAGAAGCGCCCGAATCGATCTTGATCACAGGCCGTGGCCTGGGTGTAATTGGTGACCTGTTTTTCATCGGTGAAGAACAGGCCGAACATTCCGCCGACCTGATTGGTGGCCAGCGGGATCTGTGCCGCTTCCGCCTGCGCCTTGATGCCGGCGACCAGGCGCGCGGTCTGCGCGCTCAGGGCCTGGTAAAAGCCGGGAGCGGAGATCAGCTCGAGGGTCTGCAAACCGGCCGCCATGGCCACCGGATTGCCGGACAAGGTGCCGGCCTGATATACGGGACCGAGCGGCGCTAGCTTCTGCATGATCTCTTGCCTGCCGCCGAAAGCCCCGACCGGCATGCCGCCGCCGATGATCTTGCCCAAGGTCGTAAGGTCCGGGCGTACTCCGTACAGAGACTGGGCCCCCCCGAGGGCCACCCGGAAGCCGGTCATCACCTCGTCGAAAATCAGCACCGTGCCGAACTGGTCACAGACTCGTCGCAGGCCCTGCAAAAAGCCGGGCACTGGCGGGATACAGTTCATGTTGCCGGCCACCGGCTCTACGATGATGCAGGCGATCTGTTCGCCGAGCGAGGCGAATGTCTGTTCGACCTGGGCCAGGTCGTTGTAGGGCAGGGTGATGGTTTGTTCCGCGAGACAAGCCGGTACCCCAGGCGAACTTGGTGTTCCCAGGGTCAAGGCCCCGGAGCCTGCTTTGACCAGCAGCGAGTCGGAGTGGCCGTGGTAGCAACCTTCGAACTTTACGATTTTGTCTCGCCCTGTATGGCCTCGCGCGAGCCGTATGGCGCTCATCGTGGCTTCGGTGCCCGAATTGACCATACGCACCAGGCCGAGAGAGGGGACCAGCTCGCAGACCCGGTCTGCCATCGCGGTTTCGAGCGCGGTGGGGGCTCCGAAACTGAGGCCATGGCGAGCCGCTTTTTCCACGGCCTCGAGCACAGCCGGATGGGCGTGGCCCAGAATCATGGGCCCCCACGAACCAACGTAGTCGATGTAGCGCTTGCCATCGGGGTCAAAGATGTGGGGACCTGCGGCGCGCTCGACGAATACCGGGTCTCCTCCAACCCCGCGGAATGCCCGGACAGGGGAGTTGACTCCGCCGGGGATATGCTGCTGCGCGCGCTGAAATAGATCGTGGGACCGGGTCATCTGGGTACAACCTCCGGGGAGAAAAGTTGGGAAAAGGCCTGGGCGGCGCGGCGCGTATCCGGCTCGCCAAAGAGGGCGTGGATGACCGCCAGCATGTCCGCCCCTGCGCGAATCAGAGCGCCTCCATTTTGCGGCGTTATCCCGCCAATCGCAACAATCGGCAGGCTCAGCGCCTTGCGCGCGGAGCGCAGGAGCGCCGGATCGGCAGCGGCCGCCTGGGGTTTGCTGGTGGAGGGGAAAAAGCGCCCGAAGGCGACATAAGAGGCCCCGTGGTACTCTGCTGCGATGGCCCGGTCGATCCGGTTATAGCAAGACACACCGATCAAGGCTTGCTTCCCCAAGCGGCGGCGGGCGTCTCTGAGGCCCATGTCTGAGCTCCCGAGATGTACCCCATCTGCGGCGATCTCCGCCGCTAGCGAGACATCGTCATTGATAATCAGGGGCACCTGGAAGCGGCGGCAGAGCTGGAGCAAGGCGCCAGCATCCGTTCGGCGTCGTTCCCGGTCGTCGCTCTTGTCGCGATATTGCACGACTCGCGCGCCCCCCTGCAAGCAGCCCTCTACCTTGCTCACCATGGCGACGCTGGCGAGCGCCAGCTCCGTAACCGCGTAGAGTCCGTGCAGCCGATACCTGTTGGTCACGGTTCTTGCGCCGGACCCCGCACGTGCCAACGATTCGGAATTGCCTGGCAGCGCCCGGTTCGCAGACCTTGGCGAAGGCTGTTCCAGGTATATTCCTGGGCGGTCCGTGCGGCCTGCGGAACCGTGAGTCCCAAGGCGAGTTGGGCCGTGATCGCAGCGGCCAGCGTGCAGCCGGATCCGTGATAGCTGCCGGGGAGAAGATCCCAAGTGAAAGCCTGCAACTCGCCGGCTGGGCCATACAACTGGTTGCTCACCTCGGTATCCGCTTCGTCGGCGCCGGTGATCAGCAGCCAGCGGCAGCCTAGCTGCTGGATCTTCCGGGCGCAGACCGGTAAAGCGGCGGCGCTGGCCAGAGTGCGCGCCTCGCGGCGGTTTGGCGTGAGAAGATCGGTGTGCGGTAACAGTTGTTCGCGGATTGCTTGCAGTAATCTCGGGCTGCTCAGATCGGTGCCGCTCCCCGCTGTGAGTACCGGATCGAGAACCACCGGAAGCTGGGGATGCTCGGCCAGTAGTGAGGCGATTGCGCCGGCGATCGCGGGGCTGCCAAGCAGGCCGATCTTCAGTGCGGCTATTGGGCTGTCCTGCAGAATGGTGCGGGCTTGGTCCAGGATCTGCTCGGCCGGCAAGGGTGTCACCGAGTACAGGTTACAGCTGTCTTGCCGGGTCAGGCAGGTTACCACGGTGCAGCAGTGGCAACCATTGGCACCGATCGCCTCGATGTCGGCCTGGATGCCCGCTCCGCCGCCCGGGTCATGGCCCGAGAATGTGAGTACGACAGGCGAACGCTGGGGACGGTTCATAGGGATCGCATTCTAACCGCTTGTCCGGGAGGCCGGAAACGGTTTGGCGAAGCGCTGCTCCATGGCAGAATGCGGCACGTCGTTTGAGTAATTGGAAAGAGGCAGGCGGATGAAGAGATACATGTGTGTGATTTGCGGTTTTGTCTATGCTGAGGCGCAGGGACTTCCCGACGAGGGCATTGCCCCTGGCACCCGCTGGGAGGACGTGCCGCTGAACTGGAAGTGCCCGGAATGCGGGGCCGGCAAGGAAGATTTCGAGATGGTGGAGATCTGACGCATCTCCTGGTTCTGCTTCCAGTCGCCTGAGCGCTGCGTGGGCGCATGCGGCTGCGCTCCGCTCCTCGACTGCGAATAGGGGGCTCGCGGAAGCGGTACGCCCTCGTGAATCCGGCTCGTGTGGCCCCCTATCCCGCGCTGCTGGGAAGCGAAACTCGTCTACACTTGGTCTTAAAGGTTTGGCTCAGAGGTGAGGCGATGACTTCCGATCTTCAAGAAATGGTCGCACTGGCCCGTCGCTATTGTGCGATCGTAGAGAGCGCGGGCGAGCAAGACGAAGCATGGTTGGGTGATGTCGCTTCCTTGTTACCGCGTCTGCACGCGGCAATCTCTGCGTTGGCGAGTCCGGCGCAGAGTTCGGAACCCGTGCTGGTGGCAGATCTGGACGCCCGTTTCGAGCTGTTTTCCCATCTGCGGGAATTGCTCGGTGAGCGGGACGGATATTGGATGGAGTTCGATTCCGCTGCTGACAGCCAATGTATGAGCGGTAGTTTGGCGGATGATCTGACGGATATCTATTGCGAACTCAAGCACGGGTTGCGTTTACTGGATCAGGACCCGGACGGGCCAAGCAAGGTGCTACGGGAGTGGTGTCGCGGTTTCCGTTCGCACTGGGGGCAGCATTTGATAGACGCCGAACGGCACCTCTACGCGCTGAATGCCCGCGGGGGATTGGCGATTGAATCCTGAGCCGACGCGCGGTGCAGCGGCGATTCCTTAGCTGGATGGTAGGAAACGGTCTCCAATGCTACAATTCCCGCCCTGACGAGCATATTTTTAGGAGAGTACTTATGAGTGCGACCATGGCCAGCGCGTTGTCTGACCAGGAACTGAGCTTAACCGAATCGGCTCACGCCAAGATGGCGGAGCTGCTCGGCGACGTGGACGACAGCATTCAGGGTGTCAGGGTATTTGCCACCCCCGGCGGCTGCAGTGGCGTTAGTTTCGGTATGGCTTTTACCGACCGCATTGACTCCAATGACGGCGTGCTTGAGTGTGGCCCGTTCAAATTGGTGGTCGATGATGCCACCATGACTTACCTCAAAGGCGTAGAGATCGATTTCGTCGATCGCGGGGAAGGGAACGCAAGTTTTGTATTCAATAACCTGCAGCCGATGAGCGGTGGTGGGTGCGGAACCTGTGGATCCAATGCGGGCGGCGGGTGCGGCTGACGCACACGCGGATTTCTCGCGCAGCGGAGAAAAGGCCCGGCAGTTCGCTGCCGGGCCTTTTCTTTTAGGCGTTGGTTTCGCGGCAGCATTTTGCGAGCGGACCGCGCTGGCTCTCCGTGGTTTTCGCCGTGCGTGCCGGGGCTGACCGTGGTAGCTCGAAGCTGACTGCGGGCAGTGAATGCGGATAGCCCGCGCCGGGTAAGGGACGAAAGCCCCTGGCCGCAGTTGTCAAGCCAGGGGGGGCGGCAATCGCTAGATGAGTCATCGGTCATGTGGCACAACCCCCGGCGTCGCGAAGAAATCGGGTGTATCAGGTATGCAACACATGGACGGTTGCTGGCGTCGGAAGAGGCCTCTCGCCGTGAGAGCTGCAACACGATGGAAGGCGTGTTTTTCGCTGCAAGAACACTTAACTCATCTCGTTGATTCGAAAAAATACTTCTTGACAGACTGGGAGGTAGGTCATATAGTTCTTTGCAACAGGTTTGTGACGACCGTTGTTTCGACAGCGGGAAATAGCATAAAAACGACGTCACCTACCTTTATAAGCGGCCAATGTGCCGCTTTTTTGTTTTCCGTTGTATTTCAGCAACAGCCTGCTAACGCTTCCGCTTTGCCACCCCCCTACGTATGATATTTCCCGTGATCGCCCGGTATGAGTTCAACTCATGGGCGGGCAGCCTTCTTTCGACGTGGGTGATTGCAACATGATCGAGATAGGAATTGTTGGTGGCACAGGATACACGGGAGCCGAGTTGCTGCGCCTGCTGGCGCGGCATCCCGAGGCGGACCTGCGCTTCATCACGTCGCGCTCCGAGGCCGGTGTCCGGGCCTGCGACTTGTTCCCTAATTTGCGAGGCATCACCGATCTTGCGTTCAGTGTTCCGGATCCAAAGGTCCTGGCGGACTGTGATCTGGTGTTCTTCGCGACCCCTAACGGCACAGCGATGCAGATGGTGCCAGACCTGCTCGCGGCCGGGGTCAAGGTCATTGATCTAGCTGCCGATTTTCGCCTCGCCGACGCCGCGGCCTGGGAGCGCTGGTACGGCATGCCGCACGCCTGCCCGGATCTGCTGGCGAGCGCGGTCTACGGACTTCCGGAACTGCACCGCGAGCGCATCAAGCGAGCACGCCTGGTGGCCAACCCGGGGTGTTACCCGACGGCGGTCAGTCTCGGATTGTTGCCCCTGATCGAAGCCGGGTTGGTTGCTAGCGAGCGGCTGATTGCCGATGCCAAATCCGGCGTCAGCGGCGCCGGGCGTAAGGCGAGTGTAAATGCGCTGATGGGCGAGGTGGGCGAAAGTTTCAAGGCGTACGCGATACCCGGGCACCGGCATCTGCCGGAGATAGAACAGGTCCTGGGCAGTATCGCGCAGCGTCCGGTCGGATTAACCTTTGTTCCACACCTGCTGCCGATGATTCGCGGGATCGAGGCCACCTTGTACGCTACGCTGCTGGACGCCGGCACCGGCGAGGATCTGCAGCAGCTCTTTGAAGGCCGGTACTCCGGTGAAGACTTCGTGGATATTCTGCCGCCGGGTTCCCACCCCGAGACACGGTCGGTGCGCGGGGTGAATACTTGCCGGATTGCCGTGCATCAGCCGGGCGGCAAAGACGTGGTGGTGGTTTCTTCGGTCATCGACAACCTAGTGAAGGGGGCGGCCGGTCAAGCGGTACAAAATATGAATATCATGTTCGGTCTTGCAGAGTCGCTTGCCTTGGACGCTGTGGCGTTGCTGCCGTAGGCTGGGGAACGGGAAAGGCAGAATGCATGCTAGGGTGCGTTTCCATGCCCCGCGCATCGTGCAGCCGGGACATCATCGGACCCGTTGGATTCGGGCAGTGCTCCTGCTCTTGCTGCTGGCGGGAGCGGCGGGCCTCGGGTGGCGGCTCGGCTGCCGTGGTGAGATCGCGGCTCTCCAGCACGTCCGCCACGACCTGGAGCGGGTGCAAGAACGATCCGCTTTGCAGGAGCGTGAACAGCAGGCCCTGCGGCAGGAGATGGCGGAACTGCGCCAGCTGCGGGGCATGGACGGCGAGTCGCTAGTCGCCTTGAAAGAACAAATCAGGCAATGCCAAGAGGAGCGCATTCAGCTCAACCAAGAACTGAAATTGATGCGCGGTGTGCTGTCCAAGGATGAGACACCGTCGGCTCTGCAGGTGCAGGACTTCGGGGTGCAGAAACTTGCGACAGAGCATCGCTATGTCGTGGCCTTCACGGTGCGTCAGCTGAACAAGGAGTTCGGCGTCGCAAAGGGGAGCATTCGGTTCACTATTGCCGGTGAGGAAGGCGAGCGCAAGCAGCAGCTTGCGCTCAGCGAAATGGTGGCCGATGAATCGA
>JAHEIA010000077.1 GCA_024639625.1 Chromatiales bacterium | reverse complement strand
TCGTCCGAGACCGTGCCGGCGCCGGCCGGCGAATCCAGCACCTGCAGTTGCAGAGGGGGGCTGCGATCCTGGCCAAAGCGGATCGGCGGGATTTCAAATTGACCGACCGCCCGGGGCATCAGAGTCAACAGCCAGGTGGTACTGCGGCTGAGGTCGCCGTTGAGCATGCGGATGCTCTGGTTGCGACTCTGCTGCAGGATCTCGAAGTCCCGTTCCAGAGGTGAAAAATCGGGGCTGAAATCGGCACTGCCCGAGACCTCGAAGCTCAGTTCGAAACTGTCGTCTATCGAGATTCGGTCGGCCGAGGCGTTGGCTCGGATCTCCCCGGCGGAGGCCGCGAGCGTGACGCAAAACAGAGCCAGCGCGAACAGACAGGCCAGTCGGTGCGGGTGGAAGCAAGGGCGGGGATTTCGGGCCATGACCGCTACCAGTTCTTGGTTTCCGGGTTCGGGTTGGGGAGGCGTTGATACTGGTACTGAAACTTGCGCCGCAGCAGTCCGCCGGGATCGTCCGGGATGCGGCGCAACCATTGCTGAGTGGCCTGCTCCTGTTCCGAAAGAGGTTGCTGTTCCGCTGGTCGAGGTTGCTCGGTTGCGGCGTCGGATTTCCCAGCGGGCATGGGCTCAGTGGATTCGGTGTCGCTTGGTGGAGGATCGCCCGGTGCCTGTTCTTTGTCGGACCGGGCTTCCTCCCCGGGCGAGGGCTCATCCCCTTGGTCTGCGGCCTCGGATCCTGGCGGCTCCTGCTCTGTTCGATCCGCGGGTTGACCTTGACTCTCCCCGTCACTCGGTTGCCGGGACTCCTCGGGTTGCTCCCCCGGAGGTGCCTGGGGTTGCGCCCCCGGGTCGCCTGTAGACGTCTCGCCCTGGCCGTCGTTGCCCGCGGGCTCGGATGCCTCGGATTCGCCGCTGTCCGCTGACCCCTGTTGCTCTTTCTGTTTCAGGGCCTCTGCCACCAGATCACGATTGTAGCGGGCGTCCGCATGGCCGGGTTGTGCGGTGAGTGCCTGATCGTATGCCCCCAGTGCCTCCTTCAGGCGACCGGCGCGGGCAAGGGCGTTGCCCCGATTGTACTGAGCGTCTGGGGTGTCGATTCCCTGTAAGGCCTCTGCCGCGCGGCGAAATTCCCCGGCGCGATAGAGCGCCGCCCCCTGCCACAGCGGGTCTTGGAAAAGGTCTGCCGCCTGTGCCGCCTCGCCCTGCTGCAGCAATGCGGCGGCGCGCTGGTCGGGGCGCTGCCAAAGCGTTTCCCAGCCTATCGCCTGCACCGGTTGCGGCAGGTGCAGCAGGCCCAGGAGCAGCACCAGATAGCCGCGGCGAAAGGCGAAGGCTGCGAGTGGCAGCAGCGGCAACAAGAGCCACGGGCCTTCTTCGCGCCAGAGATCGGCCGCAAATTCGCTCTCGTCCGCGAGCACTGTCCCCGGCGGCTCGTCACGCAGAAGGTAATCGATGTCCTGATCATCCAGGCTGTACCGGCTGTAACGGCCTGCACCGCGCTCGGCGAGCCGTCGCAGTCCGTCCTCCTCGAGACCCGGGACCACGATCGCGCCGCGGTCGTTCTTGAAGAAGTCCCCCTCCGGCAACGGAATGGGGGCCCCCTCCGAGGTGCCGATGCCGAGGACATGGAGCCGGTGGCCGCTTGCCCGTAACCGGTCCACCACCAAGTCCGGTTCGCCGC
Organism: Chromatiales bacterium; assembly: GCA_024639625.1. Lineage (GTDB taxonomy): Bacteria > Pseudomonadota > Gammaproteobacteria > Chromatiales > Chromatiaceae > JAHEIA01. The sequence goes on along the minus strand of JAHEIA010000077.1, from coordinate 7,704 downwards.
CACCGACGCTGTCGGTAATCAACAACACCTCTCCCCGGCCTATGCCGGCCTGCTCGAGCAACTCGTTCGCCTGCTCCAGGGCCCGGTCGGCGCGGCTGCCCTGACTCGGCATCAGGGTCGTGTCGAGGCTGTTCACCAGGGCGGCGATGGTATCGCTGTCGTCGGTCAAGGGCGTAACGACGAACGACTGGGCGGCGTAGACGATGAGTGCGGTCTGCCCCTCTTGGCGCTGCGCTAGAATGTCCAACAGTTTGTGCCGCGCGCGCAGCAGACGGCTGGGTGTGAGGTCACTGCTACCCATGGATGTCGAAAGATCGAGCGCGACCACCAGGGCCGACTCCTGGCGAAACACCGGTTGCTCGATCTTTTGCCAGGCTGGGCCGGCCAGGGCGAGGATCGCGAGGAGTCCCGCTGCGCCGGCAATCCAGACCGCGCTCCGGGATGCCGGGCCGAGCCGCGATTCGAGCAGCCACGGCAGCAGTCTTGGGTCGCAGACGCTGCGCCAGGCGAGGGGTGTGCCTCGGCGCTCCCAGAGCAGCCACAGCACCACGGCCAAGGGCGCCAACACCAGCAGCCACCAGGGGCGCAACAGATGGAACCCGTCCATCACGGCATCCTCTCGCGCAACGCGGGGATCAATACCAGCAGCAGCGCGCACAGCAGCGCAGCCCCCAGGGGCCACATGTAGAGGGAGGTAACCGGTCGGAAGACGCGGCTTTCCAGGGCTGCCGGCTCCAGCTGGTCGAGGATCCGATAGATCTGCGACAGCTGCTCGCTGTCGCGCGCACGGAAATAGCGACCGCCGGTCTGCTCGGCGATGGCCCGCAAGGTGGCTTCGTCGAGGTCCCGCGACGGGTTTACCCGCCGGGTGCCGAACAGGTCGCGCACCAGTATCTCGTCCGCCCCCACGCCGATGGTGTAGATCTTCAGGCCCATCTGGGACGCCAATTCCGCGGCTTTCAGCGGCTGCACCTCCCCGGCGTTGTTCACGCCGTCAGTCAGCAGCACCAGCACATGGTCCGGCTGCGGGCTGTCCACGAGCTTTTTTACTGCCAGACCGATGGCATCTCCGATCGCCGTTGCTTCGCCACCAGCCAGCCCGATGGCGGATTCCTCGAGCAGCGTGCGCACCGTATCTCGGTCGAAGGTGAGCGGGGTTTGCAGATAGGCATGCTCGCCGAACAGAACCAAGCCCAGGCGGTCACCCCGGCGTCGCTGGATGAACTCTCCGGCTACGGCTTTGGTGGCCTTGAGGCGGTTGACCCGCCGCTTATCGAGCACGAAGTCCTCTTCGCGCATGCTCCCCGAGAGATCAACTGCAAGCATCAGATCACGCCCCGTAACCGGTAGCTCGAGGGGGGCTCCGAGCCACTCGGGGCGGGCCGCCGAGGCAACCAGAAGCACCCAGGCGAGCGTGGCGAGCAGCCAGCGGATCGGACGGGCGATCTCTCGCGAAGCGGTTTCTTCGGCGCCGTAGCGAAATTCGTCCAGTACCGGGACGCGCAGGGCTGCCTGGGCCGTCAGGGTCGCCGCGGGCGCAAACCAGCGAACTAGCAGCGGCAAGGGTAAGGCTGCGAACATCCAGGGCCAGGCGAACTCCATCATCGCCTGCTTCCTGCCGGCAGTGCGCGGATCCAGCCCGCGCAGAGGCGGTGCAGTGCCTTGGTGTCGATCTCGCAGCTCGGGGTATAGGGGCCGTTTGCGAGCACCCGGCCCGCTCCCTGTGAAAAGCCTTCGGCATGGGCCGATCCTGCTAGCGACTGATCGAGGAAACGCAGCCAATCGCCGCCGGTGAGGGCAGCCACCGATTCCCGGGGATAGTGGGTCAGCGCCACCCGGCGTAACAGCACGGAAGTCTCCCGCAGCAGCTGCTGCTGGTTCTGATGACGCCCCAAGTCGCGAAATATCCGGTCCAGGGTCCGCAGGGCCGCTTTCTGCAGCCGGCGGCGATGGCGCAACCAGCGCAGGAACCGCGCGCCGGCGTACAGAGTAAGGACCAGCAGAGGCACGGCGATCCACCACCCGACGGCGGGCGGCCACCAGGCGACCGGATCCGGCAGGTGGATGTCTCGCAGAGGCAGTTCCAGATCCGGGGTCATAGCGCCCCCAGTCCGAGACCGCTGCGCAGATGGCGGGCTAGGGAATCGCTTGTAGCGCAGGGCAGCAGGTGCATACGGTGGCGCTTGGCCATTTCGCGTAAGCGCTCAACCCGGGCCTCGAAACGCTGACGATGGCTGCGTTGGACATGGACGCTGCCCGCGTGCACTTCCAGGCGTTCCCGCCCGTTACTAAACCAATACCGGCCCGCGCTTGGGAGCTCTCGTTCCAGCGGATCGTAGACGAACAGCATCACGAGATCACAGTGGCGACTGAGCTGAGCCAGATGGGCGTCTACCCGTTGGTCCAGATCGTGGAAATCGCCGATCAGAAAGATCAGGCTGCCGGGGCGGGCAACTCTGCGCAACCTTGCCATCGCGCTGGCTGCTGCATCGGCGCGCAGGCCGCCGTCGCTGTTCATCGGCTCCGGCTGTGGGTGTGCCGCGAGGTGGTGAATCAGGCTAAGCACGGATTTGTGCCCGAGACGCGGGCGTAGCTCCTGATGGCCCTTCTCGGAAAAGATCAGGCCGCCTACGCGGTCGCTGTGGTGGGCCGCGCTCCAGGCGAGTAGCGCCGCCGCACGCGCTGCGATCACCGATTTGAAGGCGCCGCGAGTGGCGAACCACATCGGCGCACGAAGATCTACCAAAGTCAGAACCGAGCGTTCCCGTTCCTCCCGGTATAGCTTGGTATGCGGTCGTCCGGTGCGCGCGGTCACGCGCCAATGCAGGCTGCGCACGTCGTCGCCGGGCTGGTACGGCCGGGTCTCTTCGAATTCCATGCCGCGCCCGCGGAACGCCGAGCGGTTGGCCCCCGCAAGCGTGGCTAGGATCTTGTGCGAGTGCAGGGGCAGTGCCTCGCCGTCGTGGCGCAGGTCGATCAATGGCCTTGCCGCGATGCGCGCGAGGTCGTCGGCGGACGACGAGCCCAAGCGGCCAGGGGGTTGTACCTGCGGCGTGCGCATCAGGGCACCGCGACGAGGCTGAGCAGTTCCTTGATGAAGCGGTCTGCAGTGATGCCTTCCGCCTCGGCCTCATAGCTCAGGATCAAGCGGTGGCGCAAGACGTCGGGAGCCATCGCCTGCACGTCCTCGGGTCCGACGTAGTCGCGGCCCTCCAGCCACGCATGAGCGCGCGCGCAGCGGTCGAGCGCGATGCTCGCGCGGGGGCTCGCTCCATACTCGATCCATTGCTCGAGGTCGGAACTGAACTTGCCTGCTTCGCGTGTCGCAAGCACGATTGCCAACAGGTACTCCTCCAGGTCTTGCGCCATGTACAGATCGAGGATCTCGTCCCGCGCCCGGAACAGGGTTTCCTGGGCCAGCGGGGCGAAGGGTGTTGTTGAGGCAGCAGCGTAGCGGGCCTCGGCCCGCGCCAAGTGCAGGATCTCGCGCTCCGCGTTCGCCTCCGGGTAACCGATGCGCACATGGAGCAGGAAACGGTCCAGCTGGGCCTCGGGGAGGGGGTAGGTCCCCTCTTGCTCGATCGGATTCTGGGTGGCCATGACCAGGAACAAACGGGGCAGGGAGTAGGTGATGGAGCCGACGGTGATCTGCCGTTCAGCCATTGCCTCGAGGAGTGCGGATTGCACCTTGGCCGGGGCTCGGTTGATCTCGTCCGCGAGGATGAGATTGTGGAATAGTGGCCCCTGCTGAAACTGGAATGAACCGTCCTGCGGGCGGAAGACCTCGGTGCCGGTGAGGTCCGATGGCAACAGGTCGGGAGTGAACTGGACGCGGTGAAAGTCCCCAGAAATGCCTTCACTCAGGATCTTGATTGCACGTGTCTTCGCCAACCCTGGGGCGCCTTCGACCAGTAGGTGCCCATCCGCCAGCAGCGCGATCAGCAGCCGATTGATGAGCGTCCGCTGGCCAATGATGTGTCGGCCAACGTATTCGGCCAGCTGGAGAATCTGTTCCTGGTTTGTCATCATGCCGTTATGCCGTCTTCTGGTTTCAATGACCTGTCCGCAACTGTTGACGTTGGCGGCATGGTATGTCGCAGGTTCCGCCTGCAGCCACCGCCGTCTCTGCTCGCGGGCTCCGTCGGCCAGTGACCCGGCGTATTCTGCGTCGGACCCCGGCCCGCGGGACTGACCAGCTCCCACTGTGGATGCACCCGGTGCTGCGGCGGGTCTACCGAGCGCGCAACGTCCGCTCCGCAGAGGATCTGGACTATGATTTGGGACGCTTGATACCGGTCACTGCGTTGGCGCGGGCGGACGAGGCGGCCGCCTTATTGCATCGGATCATGGCCGCGCGCGGCCGCATCCTGATCGTCGCCGATTTCGACGCCGACGGTGCCACGGCCTGTGCCCTCGCCGTGTGTGCGCTGCGACGCATGGGCGCTTCCGACGTGGGCTATCTGGTGCCGGACCGATTCCGTCTGGGCTATGGCCTGACGCCGGGGATCGTCGAACTGGCAGCGTCGCAGCGACCCGCGCTGATCGTTACCGTCGACAACGGTATCGCCAGCCATGCCGGCGTCGAACGGGCCAGCCAGCTCGGAATCCCGGTCTTGATTACCGATCATCACCTGGCGCCCAGCCAAATGCCCCGAGCGGCGGTAATTGTAAACCCGAATCAACCGGAAGACAGCTTTCCGAGCAAAAATTTGGCTGGTGTCGGGGTCATATTCTACGTCCTGGCGGCGCTGCGCTCCCGCCTGCGGGATACGGGCTGGTTCTCGCGGCGCGCCCTCAGCGAGCCGAAGCTGGCGGATTTCCTCGACCTGGTCGCCCTGGGAACCGTTGCCGATGTGGTGCCTCTCGACCGCAACAACCGGATTCTGGTAGAGCAAGGGCTGCGTAGAATCCGCGCCGGTCGATGCCGCCCCGGAATTCAAGCGCTGTTGCAGGTCGCGCGGCGGGACCGGGAGCAGTTGGTGGCCGCTGACCTTGCGTTCGCCGTGGGACCGCGGCTGAACGCGGCGGGTCGTCTGGAGGATATGTCGATTGGGATCGAGTGCCTGATCAGCGAGGATCAGGCGACCGCACATACGCTGGCGGAGCGTCTGGATGCCCTGAACCAAGAACGGCGTGAGATCGAATCCGAGATGCATCGCCAGGCGCGGGAACAGGTAGAGCAGCTTGTGCGGGGATTCGAGAGGGATCTTCCGTACGCGCTTTGTCTCTACCGGTCCGACTGGCATCAGGGTGTGGTGGGAATTGTCGCTTCTCGCATCAAAGAACGCTGCCAGAGGCCGGTAATCGCCTTTGCCGACGCCGAGGAGGGCTGGGTCAAAGGCTCGGCGCGCTCGGTGCCGGGTATACATATCCGCGATGCGCTGGATGCCCTGGCGACCCGTCGCCCCGGTCTTCTGGAGCGTTTTGGCGGCCACGCCATGGCCGCGGGACTGACCTTGCGACGGGATCTGCTGGATGCCTTCCGCGAGGCCTTCGACGAGGAGGTGCGGCGGATCGCCGGCCCTGCCGCGCTCGCGGGCCACCTGCTGTCCGACGGCGAACTTGGCGCGGAGGAATTCAGCTTGGGTCTGGCTCGGGAGTTGCGCACGGCGGGGCCGTGGGGGCAGGGTTTTCCGGAGCCGTTGTTCGACGGTATGTTCCGCGTGCTCGATCAGCGTGTGGTGGGCCAACACCATCTCAAGCTGCGGCTGCAGGCCACTTCAGCGAGCCCCGGTGTCGAAGCCATCGCCTTCGGGCGGGCGGAGGAAGGCCGGTTGCCCGAGCGGGCCCACCTGGCATATCGGCTGGGCGTAAACCAATACCAGGGTGTGTCGAGGCTCCAGCTGATCGTGGAGTGCGTGGCAGCCGAGGGGTCGACGGGTTTCGCCTGACCGCGGTTGCTCCGGCGGCACACAACGCGGGGTCGCCACAGCCGGGAGTGCGGCCGACTAGTCGTCGCGGGTGGGCAGCACGGCTCCTCTTGCGCTGTGGTTTGCACCCTACCTTCCCTGGGCTATCGCCGGAGTGGGCTGCCGGTCAACCTGCCCGTGCGCGCACTGCGTCAGCTCTCCGCGGCGAAGCTGTAGAGCCAGTCGATCTGTTTCGGGCCGATGCACGCAAGCGCGCTCATGCCGATCGATTGCAGATAGTTGTGGGCGCCGCGGGGATCGCCGAAGTGGCTGCTCTTCTTCGGTTTGTCCTCGAACATGACGAGGGGGCGGCATCGCTTCAAGGTCTCCTCCGCTCCACGCAGCGCTCGCTCCTCGTAGCCCTCGACGTCGATCTTGAGGAACGCCAGATCCGTCAGCCCGAGGTCATCGATTCTGATGGTGGAGATGTCGCCGCCCCCCATTACTCGGCGCGACGGGGAACGCCGTCCGGGTTCGGTTCCCAGGCTCACCGATTCGACGCGATCGGAGAGCGCATTCTGATGTGCTTCGACCCGATTCTCGGCCCCCCATTCCCGCAGATTGCGCTGCAGACACTCAAAGGTGTCCGGAGCGGGTTCGAAGGCAATCACCCGTGAGAAATGCTGCATCAGCACCCGCGAGTAGGCTCCTATATTGGCGCCGCCGTCGAGTGCGGTGGTCCACTGCCGGCAGTACCCGAGGGCCTCTTCGATGTCTTCCACCTTGGGGCCGCGGCCCCGGGTATAGACGCGTTGCGATTTGAGCCAGTGGCGGCCCCAACGTGCATCGACATCCGGTATCCAGAAGTCGCCGAATTTCTTCACTGATCGTACCGCCCTTCCGCCTAGCGGGGATTCGTATTGCAAGCTAGCCGCAGTCTGCGCAGGCTGGTGCAGACTGTCAACCGGGACCTGTGGCCCGTCGATCCGTATCGGTTGCCGTGCCAGCTTCTGGCTGTCCGACCGCGCGTTGGGCGCCATCGGATGCTGGCGCCGACCTGGTTCGCTGCATTTCGGCCTTGATATTCAACACCTCCAGGCAGATTCGGTCGAGATGGGAATCGGTGTCTTTGCGCATTTCTTCCAGCACGTCGATGATCCGTAGCAAGCGGACATTGAACAGCACGAAGAAGAAACCGATACCGAGGAAGCCACAGGCTATTAAAAGTTCGCTCATGCTCTAACCCTCTTGAGATGCCCCGATGCATCGGCTTTGCCGCTCCCGGCAGCGAACCGCACACTCCAGCCAGGCCCGAGGTACGCGCAGGCGGGTGTCCGACCCGCGACCAGTGGCCTAGCGCATCCCCCAACGCTGGCCCAGGCAGCCGCCGCCAGCGGACCGTTGCGCGGCTCACCGCGTCCTCGGGACTGCGTCCGCGATGCATTCCGTCGTTGCCTCGTAACCTGGATATCGCTCCCGCAGCCGGTTCGCGAAGGCGTTGCGCGAAAGATCTCCCCGATAGGCTTGATACGCGGTTTCGCGGAACCAGCTGCTCTCCTCTGGCGCCCAGGTTGGGACGGCCCCGTAGCGGCGGTTGCACTGGATCTCAGCGGAGACCACCCAGGCGTTGAAATCGGCATCCTGCTCGTAGCCGGTGGCGCAGGCTGCGAGAACCAGGAGCGAGGACATCACGGTCGCTGGCTTGATGGTCATTGCGGGGTTCCAGAATACGATCTTCCACCTAAGTATCGCATAGCTGCAAGGCGAAAAGGGCTCCGATTGCGGCGGCGGAGCGAGTTGGCGCCTTCCCGCCGTCGGGGTGACTCCGCTTCCCCGGCGACGGGAGCACGGCTGG
>JAHEIA010000485.1 GCA_024639625.1 Chromatiales bacterium | reverse complement strand
GAGAGTGCCGCGGTGTGGCCGTTGGTCACCTCCACCGGGGACAACTGCCTGGGCCAAGAATGTCCGGCCTACGCGAGCTGTCATCTGGTGGAGGCGCGGCGGCGGGCCCAGGAGGCGGACCTCGTGGTCGTCAACCACCACCTGCTGTGTGCCGACCTTGCCCTCAAGGACGAAGGCTTTGGCGAGCTCCTGCCGGGAGCCGATTGCTTTGTCGTCGACGAGGCCCACCAGCTGCCGGAGGTGGCCGGCAACTTCTTCGGTGTTTCGGTGAGCGGTCGTCAGCTGCTCGAGCTGGCGCGGGACATTGAGACCGAGTACCTGCGCGAGGCCGGGGACCTGCCCGAGTTGCCGCAGCGGGCCGCGAGCTTCGCCAAGTCGGTGCAGGATCTGCGCCTGGCCTTTGGTTTCGATCCACGGCGCGGTTCCTGGAAGCTGCTGCAGGACGAGCCGCAGGTCAACTCTGCGGTGGAGCATGTGCGCGGCCAGTTGCAGGAGCTGCAAGCCGCCCTGGAAACGTTGTCCGGCCGGGGCAAGGGGCTGGATAGCTGTTGCGGGCGCTGTGCCGCGATCGGCGAGAGCCTGGCCCAGATCTGTCGCGAGGAGTCGGCGGGCAGTGTCCGCTGGTTCGAGACCCAGCGCCAGGGGTTTCGACTGAATTCCACGCCGCTGGAGATCGCCGAGGTATTCCGCGCCCAGATGCAGCGTCACGCCGCGAGCTGGATCTTCACTTCCGCGACCCTGGCGGTGGGTGAGAGCTTCCAGCATTTCAGCCGCCAACTCGGGATCGAGGAAGCGGAATCCCGGCGCTGGGACAGCCCGTTCGACTATCCGACCCAAGCCCTGTTCTACGTGCCGAGCGGCTTTCCAGATCCGCGGGATCCCGCCTACCACACAGCGGTGTGTGAGTTGGCGCTGCCCATCCTCGAGGCCAGCGGCGGCCGGGCCTTCCTGCTTTTTACCAGCCACCGGGGCCTGCGGCTGGCGGCGGAACTGCTCGCCGATCGCCTCGCCTATCCCTTGCTGGTCCAGGGCCAGGCGCCGCGCTCCGAGCTGCTGCGCCGTTTTCGCGAGCTGGGGAACGCGGTGCTGTTGGGGACAGCGAGTTTCTGGGAAGGGGTGGACGTGCGCGGGTCGGCCCTCTCCTGCGTGATCATCGACAAGCTCCCGTTTGCGTCTCCCGACGATCCGGTGCTGCAGGCGCGGATCGACGCCCTGCGCGCGGGCGGAGGCAACCCGTTCATGGAATACCAGGTGCCGCAGGCGGCGATTGCCTTGAAGCAGGGCGCGGGGCGATTGATCCGCGACGAAAACGATCGCGGCGTGTTGGTGATCTGCGACCCACGGCTTCTCACGCGGCCGTATGGGACGGTGTTTCTGCACAGCCTGCCGCCGATGGCGCGAACCCGGGAGCTCGCGGACGTATGCCGGTTCTTCGCGGAAGTGGGCGCAGAAGAATCCTTAATAAACAATATGCTATGACATTGTTATGACAAAGATTCTGGCGATCGAAACCGCCGGCCCCGGTTGTTCCGCCGCGCTTTGGGTCGATGGCGAGGTCGAGGAGCGGTTCGAACTCAAACCCCGCGGCCACAGCGAGCTGATCCTGGGTATGATGCAGCGGCTCTTGGCGCAGGCCGGACTCCGCTTGACGCAACTCGACGCATTGGGATTCAGCCGTGGACCGGGTTCCTTCACCGGAGTGCGCATCGCCACGGGTGTGATTCAAGGGGCGGCCTTCGCCGCCGAGTTGCCGGTAGTGCCGGTTTCCACCCTTGCCGCGCTGGCCCAGGGTTGCTGCCGGGAGACTGCGGCCCGGCGCATCTTGTGCGCCCTGGACGCCCGCATGGGGGAGCTCTACTGGGGAGCCTACGGCTTGCGCGCCGACGGCTTGGTCGAACTGATTGGCAGAGAGCAGGTGGCGCCGGCGGACGAGGTGGAGTTGCCGGAGGGGGATGGCTGGCATGGCGTGGGCAGCGGCTGGGCCGCCTTCGGCGACGCGCTCGCCCGGCGCATGGGGCCGGCCCTGGAAGCCACGGATGCGAGCCGCCTGTGCCGCGCCCGGGACGTCGTGGTCCTGGCGGCCGCGGGTCATCTCGCCGGGCATGGGGTGTCTGCCGCCGAGGCGTTGCCGGTCTACCTGCGTGACCGCGTGGCGACGCCGAAGCGTTGATCCTCCGGCAGCCCGTGTTCGGCGGTGGCGGGGTGCGGCGGATTGGTCGGTTGGCTCAGCACGGATCAGCCCGTCAGTTGGGCGTACATCAGGGGGAGTCGTTTCGGCAGTTCGCTGGAGCGGCGGATCACCGCGTATCCGCCGATGCCGAACAGGTGGGGCAGATAGTCATTGCCCTGATCGTCTATGGTGACGCAGAACGGTAGCAGACCGCTGCGGCGGGCTTCGCGCACCGCCTCCCGGGTGTCTTCCATGCCGTAGCGTCCCTCGTACTTGTCGAGATCGTTCGGTTTCCCGTCGCTCAGCAGCAGCAGCAGGCGCCGCCCCGCGGCTTCGCGTGCGAGGATGCCCGCCGCGTGTCGGATCCCCGCCCCCATCCGGGTGTAGTATCCGGGCCGGATTGCCTGGATCCTGCCGCGTACCGAGTCCCCGTAGCGTTCGCCGAAATCCTTGATCTGGTGCACCCGCACGGGGTCTCGCTTGCGTGAAGAAAAACCGTACATGGCGAAGCGGTCACCGGTGGCGGCCAACGACTCGGCGAACAGGAACAGGCTGTCCCGAATCACGTCGATCACCCGTTGCCGGTCGTTGATCCAGGTATCGGTGGACAGAGAGAGATCGGCGAGCAGCAGGCATGCCAAGTCACGGGAGCCGCTGCGCATCTCCCGGTACAGGGCGTCGGCGGCCACCTCGCGGCCGGCCTGGCGATCGGTCCGATAGCGCAGGTAGGCA
>JAHEIA010000484.1 GCA_024639625.1 Chromatiales bacterium | reverse complement strand
GGCGAGGGGTCCCGGACGAGCGGGTGTCAGCGGAGTCCTAGACTTCGCGGGAGCAGTGGGGAACCGCGATAAGGATGTGTAGACCATGGTCGATCAATTGAGGAATATTGGCATGGGAAAGCGAGCTGGTTTGACGAAAGCGGCCGCTTGCCTGGTCATCGGCTGGGCCGGCGCGGCAAACGCAGCGCAAGAGGAATACGCCGCGGTGAGTGTCCCGCTGGAGCTGCAGCCGGTATCGGAGCGGGTCTACTATGTGCAAGGGCTCGCCGGAACGGCGACCGAGCATGAGGGGTTTATCTCGAACGCGGGTTTTGTCGTAACCGACGAAGGAGTGGTGGTGTTCGATTCCCTGGGGACCCCCGCGCTTGCGGCGAAGGCGTTGGAACGGATCCGGTCCGTCACCGCGCAGCCGATCCGCAAGGTGGTGGTCAGCCACTACCATGCCGACCATATCTACGGTTTGCAGGTGTTCAAGGAGCAGGGCGCGCAGATCATCGCGCCAGCGGGGGCCCTCGACTACCTGGCGTCCGAGGCCTCGAAAGCGCGGCTCGAAGAACGCCAAAATTCGCTTTATCCCTGGGTTGATGAGAACACGCATCTGGTGCCGCCGGATCAACTGATCGGCGAGCCGACCGAATTCACCTTGGGCGGCGTGGAGTTCAGGCTCACCCCGCTCGGCGCGGCACACTCCAGCGGCGATCTGATGATGCTGGTCGAACCGGACGGGGTGCTGTTCTCCGGTGACATGATCTTCGAGGGGCGCGTTCCCTTCGTCGGCGATGCCGACACCAGGGTCTGGCTGGCTGCCCTTGAACGCATGCGCCGGCTCGAGCTGCACGCGCTGGTCCCCGGTCACGGCCCGGCGGCTGCGGAACCGAACCAGGCAATCGCTCAGACCGAGGAGTATCTCTCCTATTTGCGCGCAACCATGGGTGCGGCGGCCGAGGAAATGGAGGATTTCGCTAGCGTCTACGAGCGGACCGATTGGAGCCGTTTCGAAGATATGCCCGCGTTCGAGGAGAGTAATCGAACCAATGCCTATAACGTGTATCTGGCGATGGAAGCAGAAGCACTCGAAAGGCTATAGAGTCACAAGGCATCCGCCGAGATCCCCAAGGCGGGAGAAGCGTTTTCTTGTTCCGCCTCGGGGAACATCCAGACCAACAGGTCGTAGTAGCTGCGCACGCCGTCCACATAGGCCACTGGCTCTCGCCCGCGGGCATAGCCGTGACGCGTCCCCTTATACCATTTCTCCACGCTGAGCAGCGGCAGGCGTTGTTTGACCTCGCTCCACTTGTCCGGGTCCGCGTCCTGTTGCTCGGCGAGTCTGCGAGCATCCTCCAAATGGCCGAATCCTACGTTGTAGCCGGCCAGTGCGAGCCACAGGCGGTCCGGATGCGGGATGCGGTCCGGCATCTTATCCTCCAACATGCGCAGGTAATTCGCTCCGCCATAGATGCTCTGTTTGGGGTCTCGCCGATCATCAACCCCCATTCGCTTGGCAGTCGCCCTTGTCAGCATCATGATGCCGCGGACCCCGGTGGGTGAAACTGCGGTCGAATCCCAGTGCGATTCCTGATAGCCGATAGCTGCCAATAGCCGCCAGTCGAGACTGGTGGCCTCGGCGGCTTCCCGAAAATAGGGAAGCAGCTTCGGCAGGCGCTCCTCCACATGACGCTGGAAGGTTCGCGTATCGACGAAATTGAGCCGATCGAGATGCCCGTAGTATCGTTCGATCAGTTGTTCGAGTTGCCCACTCTTGCGCAGAGTCTCGAGGAATTTTGTCGCCGCCACGGCGAGGCTGGCGTCCTCGGAGCGACGGAAGGCCCACGCGAGCTCTACCGACTCAGTCAGATCGAAGGCGGGGGTGAGCGCCGGATAGTAGCGGCGATTCAGGGCCACCTCGTTGGAGTCCGCGATCGTGTACTCGATCACGTCCTCGTTCACCAGATAGAGGAGCTGTTCGGAATTCGCATCGTGGTTGCGTGCCCAGGTCAGGCTCGGATGCTCCCGTTTCAGGCGGATCAGCAGTTCTTCCTGGCTGCTGTTGGCGGCGACCTCGAGCCTCCCTTTAGCAAGATCCGGAATGGTCCGGGGACGCAGGCGGCCTTTGCGGTAGACCACCTGCGGTGTGATCTCTTGATAACTGGGGGCGAAGCGAAACCGCTTGGCGCGAGTATGGGTGACCACGACACCGGCCGCGGCGACTTCGGCCGACCCCTCCGCCACCCAGTCGAGGGCCTGTTCCACGCTGTTCGCGACAAGAAAACGGGGGCGCACGCCGAGGTAATCGGCAAAAGCCTGGATGAGGTCATGCTCCAGCCCGGCGAATCCTTGCGGGCCCTCGTAGTAGCTGGTCGGGCTGTTGCGGGTGGCGACCAGCAACTCGCCGTGCAAGCGAACCCGCTTTAGCAGCGGTACAGGGTCGCTGCACGCCACAACGACCACGACCGCCAGGAAAGGGGCCAGGCGTCGGAAAGCAGCACGTGTCCGGGTGGAGATAAACAGGGCTTTAGCCAATGCAAGGGAATCGTGTAGAATCTCCCGGTCATTCTACCCGAGACCCTGGAACCGGGGATACCTGGATTCAACGCGGGAATTCTGCTTCCGTCGGCGAGCTGGATGGGGATGCCGGAGCCTGGCCCGCCAGGGCTTTTGGGAGATGACGAAAGTGTTCAGGAGAGGTACCGAAGTGGCCATACCGGCGCGGACTCGAACAATCGGTCAGGAAGGCCGATTTACGGCGCGTTAGCGCCGCCCGCAGGGCGAGGGACAGGAGGTTCCGAGTACAATCCGTTGGGGAAAGCCCGCCAGGGCTTTTGGGGGAAGACGAAAGTGTTCAGGAGAGGTACCGAAGTGGCCATACCGGCGCGGACTCGAAATCCGTTGGGGGCGTAAGCCCCA
>JAHEIA010000483.1 GCA_024639625.1 Chromatiales bacterium | reverse complement strand
CAAGCTTGAGCCCGCATTCACCGCAGCGCCGAGCCAAATGATGTGCAGCGCGACGGCCTGTGGCGCCGGTGGCGCCCCAGAGAACAATGTCGAATTCGCGCCCTGCCATCTTGCCCGGCCCTTTCCTAGGAACCAGCGTCGCGCCTGTCGGCGTCCGATCGCCGCAATTCCCGCTCGGTCATGGCGTCGATTATCGTGTTCCTGTCGGAAATCAGGAAGACGCGCGCGCCGTGCAATGCGACCGCAAGCCCCCACCCCATGAGCGGCCAAATGAACCAGAGCGTTCCGGGCGACGTGATGATGTTGATGCCCAAAAGAAAGAGATTCACCACGGCATAGACCACTGCATGAACAAAGAAACCGTATTTGGCCGAGGCGCGCTGCCGGGCCCGGTCGTAGTCAGCCATTTGTTCCATCGAATTGTCCCTCCCACGAATGATCGTCGACGCTGGAAGGCTAACCTGAATATGCCGCTGTTCACGATGATCGAGATCAATCACCCCAAGGCTGACGCCACGTGACCACGCACGCGAAGGGCTGCTTTCACGGAAAACGCCAACCTATTCCTGTCTCTTGACGAAAGTTGTCCTCTCGCCAGAGTTTCGCGCCGCTGGTTCAGCATTGAGCGCGCCGACCATTCAGGTCCGTTCCTCGATGTCCCTCCGCCATGGCCTATCCAGGGCGAGGCCGGCAGCCGTTGCCAGCAGCGCGAATGCATTGCCGTACCACGGGGGGCTGCCCGGTGTCAGTTGCAGGACAGAGAGCGTGGCGAGAAGGGTTGGAACGTAAAACAGGGCGAGCAAGAATGGCACCAGAAGCCGCGCCCAGGTTTCTCCTCGACGCACCGGAAGGATGGCAAGAACGATTACCGCGACGCCGAGGGCAATCCACCCCGCTCCGGCGACATCGAGCAGCGCGCCAAAAAGGACACGTTCGCTTTCTTGCAGGTCTTGCCAACCGCGTCCGAGCGCATCTGCGTGGTAAGGCATGAACTCAGGTGCAAGAAGGTAGATCGCTCCCATGGTGATACTTACGATGCTGGTGACGACATAGAGTGATATGGCCGCGATGCGCATCATCTTCTTCCCATCGTATTTACACCCGTTTCCACTAGCCGCCTAAAGGACAGCTTCACTGCTCGGTGGATAAGCCAATGGCTCCTTGCCAGCCCTCGTTTTCTGGACGTGCTCGATAGCACAGTCCATGTGCAGATGTCTCCTGCACGGACCCAGGATTACGGGAACGCTTCGACCGATAGACGTCCTCTCGTTTGCCGATATTGGCGTATCAAGGTCGCACCGGTCGTTGGTGTGAGCGAAGCCAATGGCAAGAATGTGCCGTGCTGCCGACATCTGTTTCGACCGTGCTTGTGCGGGCGCAGCGAGTTTCCGGTTCGACGCACGCAATGCAGTGTAGCCGCGGCATGTTACCCAGATAGGCGGTATAGCTGGCAATAGTATTTGGGATGCGTCGGATACCAAGCCCGAACTCCGGTCATTGACCAGATTTCAGAGAACGGCCGCGACGGGCGAAATCGGCCGTTTGCGCGCTCTGTTCTTGAGTGTCACTCGAACTCCATTTCGACAAAGACTGTACCTGCGTTTTTGGTGGCGAGTTCCTCGAACGTATCGAGGTGCGCGAAGGGCGACTGGTCCACGTAATAGGCTGAACTCAGATCCCCGCCTTCGTCCAGATGAGCGCCGATGACCTTGCGCAAATGGCTCAAATAGTCGTAGGTGCCCGCCCGCACGACCGCCATGTCTGTGGGATGCCCGTGACCGGGGATGACGTATACCGCGCCGAGCGGCTCGAACGCCGTCTCCCAACTCTCCAGCCAGCAGCTTGTGCAAGTCTCCTCGAAGATCGGGGGGATGCGCTCGTGAAATGCCATGTCTCCGGCGATGATCAGCTTTTGTTCGGGCAGCCAAACCGAGATGTCGCCGGGGCTGTGGGCGGGGCCGAGATGAAGGACTTCGATCCGCATCTCGCCCATCTCGATTATGTACTCGTCCTCGAACGTCAGGGTAGGCCCCTGAATAACGGTGCCCTCCGCCTGATCTCCTGCGTAGCGTTTCATGCCTTCAAAGATTTGCGCGGAGTAGGCCTCGAATTCCTCGGCCGCATCCGCATGCGCCAGAACATCGATCCCCTGCTCTGTCCAATAGTTGTTGCCGAGCATCGCATGGCCCTGCCCGTTCTCATTGATAACGAGCTTTACCGGCTGATCAGTGATCGCTTTGATCTCATCGTGGAGCGCCTTCGAAAGCGCGTAGTTCGCGCCGGCGTTGACCACGACCACGCCATCCCCGGTCACGATAAACGAGAGGTTGTTGTTGTGCCCTGCGTTCTCGTACGTCGGAGGCGCTGTGGCGCCGATCGCCGACCAGACATTCGCGATGACTTGGATGGGCTTTTGGTAGAGGACCGATTGCGGATATTGGTCCGGGATGTCCTCACTGGCGAGGGCTGGTGCCGTGAACAGGATCAACAAAGCGCTTAAACGGATCATGACCTTACCTCCCCCACATTCGATCCCTCCGAATCCATGATAGCCCGGTCGCCGCGGGAATCCTCGCAGATTTTCCTCTTCAAAGGCTGCGTAAGATCAATCCTAGTGCTAGAAAAAAACCACTGTGCTGGGCCTCCCGACGAGCCCACGGCGAACCGGCTTCTCTTCGTTTTGAGGAGGATCAAGGCCTGCGAGCCCATTGTTTGCCCAGCTTGTCGTTTCCTGCGCCTGAAGATGGAGCGCTTGCACCACCGGCGCAGCTACCCGGATCTTGAGACAGCAACTTTGGACGCATGGACGCATCCAGAAATCGGCTCCACCGCTCGTCCTGCTCAACAACCCGCCTGCAAGTTCGCAAAGGAAACTGCCCTGGTTCAACGCAGCAACTTCGTGCAGGAT
>JAHEIA010000076.1:2694-9422 GCA_024639625.1 Chromatiales bacterium | reverse complement strand
CGAACCCGGCTCAATCGCCGGTATTTCCGATCTTCTGCATCTGGATGTTGAGCATGCGGATCGTTGCCTTGGTGGCAGAGAATACCTGGTTCGAGTGCACACCCCGGGTCTTCAGCGTAAACCCGTCTGCGTCCCAGGTGATAATGCATTCGGTCAGCGCGTTGGTCCTGCCGCCACGGGGGATGCGCACTTCGTAATCGGTCAATACAGGCAGCGCAATGCCTTCTTTGGTCAGCACCTTGCGCAGCGCTCCCATGAAGGCGTCGAACCCGCCGTTGCCGATGCCCGAGGCGACGTAGAGCCGGTCGCCGATCCGCAGCCGGATGCTGGCCGTCGATTCCAGCTCCAGACCACTGGTCACCGAGCAATTCAGCAGCTCGATGTGGTCGTAGTCCTTGCTCTCCAGCACCTCGGCAATGATGAACGGTAGATCCTCGGATGTGATCGCCTTCTTCGAATCTCCGAGCTCGACTACCCGCTGCAATACTTTCTCCAGATTCTTCTCAGACAGGCTGATGTCGAGTTTCTCGAGATTCTTGAGCAAGGACGCCTTGCCGCTCATCTTGCCCAGGGCGTAGCTGCGGCGCCGCGCGAAGCGCTCCGGACGCAAATCCGTCTGGTAGAGGTTGCCTTTCTTGTCGCCATCGGCGTGGATGCCGCTGGTCTGCGTGAAGACGTCACTACCTACGACCGGCGTGTTGTCCGCCACCCGTTTCCCGGAAAAGTTCTCGACCATCTGGCTGAGACGCATAATGTGGCTTTCGTCGATCGAAAGTTTCGCCCCGAAGCGGTCCCGCAGGTTGACCACCACTTCGGCGAGCGAGGCGTTTCCGGCCCGTTCCCCGAGGCAATTGATGGTGCAGTGAATCGTCGATGCGCCGGCGCGGACCGCGGCCAGGGCGTTGGCGGTGCCCAGGCCGTAGTCGTTGTGCGGATGGAAATCGAACCGCAGATCGGGAAATCGCTCCCGCATGTCGCAAATGCTGGAGAAGACTTCGTCCGGCGTCAGCACGCCCAGGGTATCCGGGAGCATGAAGTGACGAATACCGGTGTCTTGCAGCGAATCGACCAACTTGTAGACGTAGTCCGGTTTGTCCCGATAGCCATTGGACCAGTCCTCCAGGTAGAGATTGACCGTCAATTCGCGACGCTGGGCGTAGCTGACCGTCGTTCGGATATCCTTCACATGCTGGGGAAGAGTCTTGCGCAGCTGTTGCCGGCAATGCTTTTCGCTGCCTTTGGCCAGCAGATTGAGCACGTGGCCGCCGGCGTCGCGGATCCAATCGACGCTGCGTTTGTGGTCGACAAAACCGAGGACCTCCACCCGGTCAGCCAGACCTTCGGTCTCCGCCCACTCGATGATGTTGGCCACCGCCTCCCGTTCGCCCTTGGATACCCGGGCGGATGCGACCTCCAAGCGATCGACACGCAACAGTTGCAGCATTGCCTGGGCGATGTTGAACTTTTCGCCGGGTGAAAACGACACCCCCTGGGTCTGCTCGCCGTCGCGCAGGGTGGTGTCGAGGATTTGAACGCCTAGCGCGTCTTGATTCATGGTCTGCTATCAGTTGTCTGTCGCAAGGATTTTGTACATCGGTTTTTGCTTGCTGCCGGGGCGGGGAAATCCTACTCCTGTCCCTGCAGGGTATCTTGCAGGAACCCCATGATCGCTCCCTCGGTTGCATCCAGCTTGACACAGCGGGTGTCTTTGTCCATCAGGCCCTGCAGGGACGGCGGGGCCTCCGCTTCCACGCCGATCGCCTGGCGTACCGCCGCACCGAACTTCGCCGGGTGGGCGGTGGCGAGACAGATGGCGTCCGGCCGGTCCGCCGCGGCGCGGACGCCGACTGCGGTGTGGGGATCCAGGATGTAGCCGGTTGCTTGATAGGTGGAACGGATCTGCTCCAGGGTTTCGTCTTCGCTTACCGCCACCGCAGAGAAGACCCGGGCAACCTGTTGCCGCTTTTCGTCACTGACGCGTAGTCTGCCTTCGCGCCCCATCTTCTCCATCAGCGAGCGGACAGCGCTCGGATCCTGGTCCATTAGATAATACAAATAGCGCTCGAAGTTCGAGGCCACCTGGATATCCATGGATGGGCTGACGGTGGGATGCACCTCGCCCAACTGGTAGACACCGGTGCGCACAAAACGGCTCAGGATGTCGTTGCGATTAGTCGCCAGGATCAGGCGTTCCACCGGCAGCCCCATGCACTTTGCCAGGTAGCCGGCAAAGATGTCGCCGAAGTTGCCGGTGGGGACCGAGAAACCGACCGAACGCCCCGTGTCACCCCGGGTGACCCGGCCCCAGGCGTAGAAATAATAGACTGCCTGGGCAAGCACCCGGGCAAAGTTGATCGAGTTTACTGCCCCCAGATGATAGTGCGCCTTGAATGCCAGGTCGTTGAACAGGGTTTTGACGATGCGCTGCCCGTCATCGAAGGTGCCGCGGATCGCGATGTTGTGCACATTGTCATCCAGCACAGTGGTCATCTGGCGTTCCTGGATGGGGGAGATCCGACCCAGCGGGTGCAGGATGAAGATCTGGATTCGCTCCTTGCCACGTACCCCGTAGATGGCGGCCGAACCGGTGTCCCCGGAGGTGGCACCCAGGATGTTGAGCCGACCCCCTTGTTTTTCCAACAACCGCTCGAACAGGTTGCCGAGGAATTGCAGCGCCACGTCCTTGAACGCTGCGGTAGGCCCGTGGAAAAGTTCCAGGATGCGGCGGTTGCCCGCGGTCACCAGCGGCGTGACCTCGGGATGGGTGAAGCTCGCGTAGGAACGCTGCACCAGGTCCGCCAGCTCGGTTCGAGAAAGATCATCGCCCACGTACGGGAGCATCACTTCCACCGCGAGCTGTTGAAATGGCAGTTCCGCCCAGCCGCGCAGCGTCCGCTCGTCGATCTGAGGCACACTGGCAGGCAGCAACAATCCACCGTCGGTCGCCAGCCCCATCATGACCGCTTCGGAAAAGCTAACGGGGTCGATACCGCCCCGGGTGCTGATGTATCGCATGATCCGGATTCCTGAATCTACCGCAAAGATGGAGTCGGTTTTTCACCGCCACCGCATGGGGCCGCTATTGTACGTCGAAAACCGAACCGGTTCAGGTCGTTAACGGAAAAGGCCGCAGATGATAGATCATCGCGAGAAAAGCCCGCCCTTGTCCAGCAGCAGGTAGGAGCCGGGTGCTTCGCATCGCTCCTTTTCGAGCGAGCGCCCCGCATTGGCGTCGACGAAGACGACGACCTTGTCTTCCAGCAGCGCCAGCCCTTCGGCCAACGGCGGCAGCGCGCGGACGATCTCGGGTTGCAACAGAGCATCGGGCTGCAGATCACGAGCAGGGACCCGCCACAGGACGAAATTCTCCTGGTCCTCCAGAGGTCCTCCGGCGATGCCCCACAGCGAGTCGCCGTCGAGTGCCAGTTCGCGGATACCGCGGCCTTGCAGATCCAGCAGAACCACCTGGTCGAAGCGGGTTCGCTGCAGGTTCTCGATCCGTAATAGAACCGACC
Source organism: Chromatiales bacterium (assembly GCA_024639625.1). GTDB lineage: Bacteria > Pseudomonadota > Gammaproteobacteria > Chromatiales > Chromatiaceae > JAHEIA01. Next base: position 5,907 of record JAHEIA010000076.1, on the reverse strand, counting down.
AGGTTTTGCCCGCGAGGGTAACTTGAGGCTTGCGCAAGCCGACCCACACCTCGCGTGATCCGTTCCCGATCGCGACCGCGCCTTCGACGTCGATCGCGTTCGCCTTGTCGCAGGCGCCGCGGTTTCGATCGCGCCGCGCCTGTTTGGCCCGCGACTCGGCCTCCTCGAGGGCCAGTGCCAGCGCACGTAGCAACGGGCTTGCCGCTTTGGCGTCGGCCTTCAATAACTCTGCCGCGCCGCCTGGCGGCGCCTGTACGAACCGGTCAGGGGCCTGCAGTCCTTCGAGCGTCATCCGGATAACCTGAAAGCGCTCGCGATCCCTTACCGGTTTGCAGTTCTTCTTCCGGCTGTGGGATCCGAAAAGCAGTATGTTCTGCCCGTCCAAGCGGGCCAGGGCCTCGATGTCGTCAACCGTCGGTCTCGGCAGCGGCAGGGATAGCGGGCCCACAAGGGCAAGCGCCGAATCCGGCAGGCGAAACAGGAACAGGCGATCCGTGACGTCGTCGTCGGCCACCAGCAGGCATTGTCGGCCGCTGTCAGGGCAGTCGATGGTCAATGCGGCGGAGGGCTCGCACACCGGGTAAGGGAGTGCTCTGGTTACCGGGGCGGTCTCCGAGCATCCTGCCAACGACAGACCGAGGGTCAGCGAAAGGCCGCTCAGAAAGATCTCGTTTGTGCGCATGGTCGTACCGCAAGCACCGAGCCTATGTTTTGTTGGTTCTCTTTTCCGCGGTGCGCGGGGGCGCATCGGCGGTCGGTTAGAGGACATCATCGCCGATGCGCTCAGGCGGGTAAACGGGTCCGCGGTGTACGCCGCTCCAGCGTCGGCTGCGCGACAATGCAAATGCGGCTTCAGCTGGGGGCGGTTTTGCGCGATCATTAGGCACACGTGCAAATCGAGATGGAATGGCAGACTTATGCCCCAATTATTATCCCTGTCCCGTGCCGCGCGCCTGGCGGAGGTATCGCGAGGGGATCTGCAGCAGAGGATTCGCCACGGTGATCTGCCGACGTTCGAAGGGAAGATCGCTGTCAGTGACCTGCTGCGCGTCTATCCCGAGGTAGACGTCGACAGCAATGCGGTTCTGGAGCGCGTCGAACGCATCAAGGCGTTCGCGCAGCCCAAGATGAGCTATCGCGATAGCGAATTGCCGAGCGCCGAGGTACTGGTATCGCGCCTGCAATCCTTAAGCGAGGTCTTGGTGAAGAACAAGGCTTCCCTAAACGCGGCGGAGCAGCTGTTGGGAGATCTGGAATCGCGACTGAGGAAGTTGGCGGTGCTGGAGGACGCGGGCCTGCGCGCCGCGGTCGAACAGTTGGCTAGCTGGTTGAGCACAGCGCGCATTCATCTCGCGGATCACGTGGACCGCGGGGCGAAATTTTTTGCCAAAGACACATTCCTTCGGATCATGGCGGCAAACGTAAAAGTCATTCCTAGCGGGCACGATTTCTTCGTCGAGGGCACGGAATCGATTCTCGATGCCTCGGTGCGTTCCGGGTTGAACCTCAATTACGGCTGTTCCAGCGGAAACTGCGGGTCCTGTAAGGCCCGGGTCGTCAGCGGCGAGGTGTGGAAGACCCGTGAGCACGACTATGTGCTGAGTGCACGGGAAAAACAGATGGGCTATGTCCTCACCTGCTCCAATACCGCAATTACCGACCTGGTACTCGAGGCGGCAGAGGCGCTTTCGGCGCGCGACCTTCCGCAACAGGAGGTCCGCGCGGTCGTGCGTAAGGTAGAGGAACCGGAAGCCGGGTTGCTCCAGCTTTCTTTGCAGACGCCGCGTACGCAGACGCTGCGTTTTCTGGCGGGACAGCGGGCTACTCTGCGCACCGAGGATGGCGTTTCCGGCGAATACTCGATCGCGAGCTGTCCCTGCAATGCCCGAAATCTGCAGTTTCTGCTGCGCAGGCGATCCGGTGACGCCTTTGCCGAGGTCGCTGGCGATCGCTTGCAGCCGGGACAAGTGGTTTCCGTCGAGGGTCCCCGAGGGGAATTTGTGTTGCACGACGACGACCCGAATCCCAGTGTCTTCGTGGCTTTCGGCGACGGGTTTGCCCCGATCAGGAGCCTCATCGAGCATGCGATTTCGATCGATATCATCGAATCGTTTCGGCTCTACTGGGTGGCGTCGGAAGGGGCCGGGCATTACGCGGATCGGCTTTGCCGGTCTTGGCGGGATTCCCTCGACAATTTCGTCTATGCAGCGCTGGCCCCGGCGAGCCCGGAAGCCTTGGCGGAGCGTATCGCCCGTGAAGAGCCGGAGCTCGGGCAGGCCAATTTCTATCTGGCCGGCGACCGGCAGGCGGTCGAGCAACTGCAACACGAGCTTAGGCAGCGAGGGGTCGATGAGGATAGCGTTCGAACCGAGTCGCTGTGAGTCGAGTCCGTACGCTCGACCTTGCCCGGAAGGAATCCCTAGGGAGCCTGCAAAGCCATGAATAACGCGATGCCGGCCGATGTCTCCTTTAGAGAAGTGCAGAGATTCCAGCAAGTTTGGTTGTGGGCCCTGATCCTTGGTTCGGACCTGCTGGTGGTGGCTCTCTTCGGCTACGGGCTGGTGCAGCAGATCGGTTATGGCGAGCCCTGGGGTGATCGGCCGATGTCCGATACGGCCCTGGTCCTCGTTAGTATCGGGCTGCTCCTGTTTCTGACTGCGTTCAGCTATCTCTTCTATGTGTTGAAGCTGGTCGTAGAAGTACGCGCGGACGTACTGTACCTGCGCTTCTTCCCGTTGCGCCCGCTGCGCATCCCCTATACCGAGATCAAGGCATGCGCAGCGCGCACCTATCAGCCGCTGCGGGATTACGGCGGCTGGGGAATCCGTTACGGGCCCAAGGGCAAAGCATACAACGTCCGCGGAGATCAGGGGGTGCTGCTCGAGTTCGCCGAGCGCCGGCCGCTGCTGATAGGCTCCCAGAGGTCGGAGGAACTGGCATCCCGCATCCGCGAGCGGTTGCCGGCGGCATAGCGCTCCGCGATCCCAATGCCCGATAATGGCTGGCCGTCGCCGTGCAGCGGCGCAGCAGACCGCTGCGGTTCGCCGCGAATATGAAGATCGGCCGCGGGACGCAGGGCCATTCCCGCAGCGTCCTCTACGGTGGCGCTAGGGCCGCCGATATTGCACAATGCGCAGCCTTTTTTCGGGCATACAGATGCTCACCACCGCAAATGCACAAGGACCCGAATTCAATGCAGATCTGTCCTTGCGG
>JAHEIA010000076.1:0-2684 GCA_024639625.1 Chromatiales bacterium | reverse complement strand
ACCGGATCGAGTTCCTGGGTGAGTCCCTGCACCCGGACTCGCGGGCAGATTACGATGAGGCGGCGACCCGCCGCTGGGCGGAGGGCGCCGATTGGCTGGGGCTCGAGATCCGGGAGGTCGAGCAGGGCGGCGAAGATGACGTGGAAGGCAGCGTGGAATTTGTTGCCAGCTACCGGGAAAAGGGGGTGATTCACGCGCACCGGGAGCGCAGCGTTTTCCGAAAAACCGAAGGGCGCTGGTATTTCGTCGAAGGCACGGCGCTCAAACCGGACACCCAGAGTCGCGGTGGGCCCAAGGTGGGACGCAACGATCCCTGTCCCTGCGGCAGCGGCAAAAAATTTAAGAAGTGCTGCGGACCCTAGGTTCAGTCGAGTGAGCAAGCCCTACGCGGAGTCCTGCGAGCAGAACCAGGGGCCTATCCTGGAGGTGATCCGGCCTTGGTTGGCCTCGTCCGGCGACCTGTTGGAGGTGGGTAGTGGCACCGGGCAGCATGCGGTGTTCTTTGCTTCCCGTTTGCCGCACGTGCGCTGGCTGCCCAGCGACCGGGCCGATCAACTCGCTGGAATTCGGGCCTGGGTCAGCGAGGCGGCACTGGACAATGTGCTGGATCCCGTCGAGCTAAATGTCCTGCGCAAGGAACAATGGCCACAGCGCGCGGTGAGCGCGGTATTCAGTGCCAATACGGTGCATATCATGGGTGATTCCGAGGTCGAAGCGCTGTTCGCGGGTGTGGCGCAGGTCTTGGCGAGGGCAGGCGTGTTTCTGCTGTACGGCCCGTTCAACTACCGGGGGAGCTATACCAGTGAGAGCAATCGGCAGTTCGATGCCTGGCTGAAGGCAAGAGATCCGCGCAGCGGCATCAAAGATTTCACCTGGTTGTGTCGGCTCGCTGCGGCGGGAGGTCTGGAACTGGTCAAGGATTACGCGATGCCGGTCAACAATCGGACGCTGGTTTGGCGCAAAACATGAACCCCTACCGGGATATTTCCCCGGGTTTTTGTAATTGTTTAGAATACCAGTGTGAAGCATGGCTAGTGGGGGAGGAAAGGCGGGTATGTACAGTAGGATCCCGCGCGGTGCAGTCCTGGGGGTGGCATTGATCGGCCTGCTGTCGGCCAGTTTCCCGGGAATGGCAGATATCTACAAGTATCTCGACCCCAACGGGCGCATCTACTTGACGGACAAGCCCATGCCCCGGGGTTACAGGTTGTTGCGCACCTTCAAGGGGATGGGTGGGACGCGGACCCAACCGGCACCGAATTTTGCGCTTCCCACCGGCTCCCAGATCCGCGAGAACAAGGCACGCTACTCCTCGATCATAGAGGCGGCAGCCAAGCGCGAGCGTCTGCATCCCGAATTGCTCCACGCGGTAGTGCTGGCGGAATCGGCCTACGATCCTCGAGCGCTGTCTTCTGCCGGGGCTGCCGGGTTGATGCAATTGATGCCGGCCACCGCAGAGCGCTTCGGGGTCAGCAATCGTTGGGATCCGGTGGCTAACGTAAACGCAGGAGCACGCTACCTGCGGGTATTGCTCGACCTTTTCGAACACGATCTAAAGCTCGCTCTAGCCGGATACAATGCCGGAGAATCGGCGGTCAAGAAATACGGCAACCGGATTCCACCCTACCCGGAGACCCAGCACTACGTGCAGAAGGTGATGGCGTACTACCGGCAGGCGACGAGCAACAGCTGACCCGGCAGCGGGATTACCCCACCATCAGGTAGTCGTTACCGCGGCGGTAGCCAAATCCTTCCAAGTGCCGCCGGATTTGCTCCCGGGCGCCGTGGTTGGCGACATATACCAGCACGAAGGGCCGCGCCTTCTGCTTCAGCCACTCGGGTCCCACGACCGGCACGCCCTGCAACCGGTTACCGATCTTCTTCGGGTCGACATCGATCCAAGTCCGAACCGCATAACCCTGCGCCAACAGGTGGGCTACCCGTTTGCGCGTGTTGCGTCCGGACCCCCAAACCACGAGCTGGTCGGCGCGGCGTTGCAGGCGCGGGTCCACAGCGAGGTACGCGGCGCGCAAGCGATCGAATGCACCCCGGCCGTAGCGGGGATCGACCCGGGAGGCGCGCTGGTCGCTTTCCCGCCAGTCGAGCAGGATCTCTGGAAGTTTCGCCATGCGGTAGCCGCGGTGGTTCAGGCGCAGCCACAGCTCGTAATCCTCGGGAAACGGGCCACTCCGGTAGCCGCCGCAATGCGCAACCAGGGCACGGCGGAACATCACGGAGGGGTGCGCGAAGGGGGATTCTACAAAGATTTCGGTAGCGATATCCGCCGGCGAAAGGCAGTGGTTCTGCCAGCAAATGTAGGCACGATACCCATCCCGAATCCGCGCCTGTGGGAAGAGCCGTACCCGTGAGCCGAGCAGTGCGGTTTCCGGGTGTTGCCGCAGGTATTCGGACTGCAGCCGGAGCCTTTCCCGGTGCATGCGGTCGTCGGCGTCCATGCGCGCCACCAGGTCCGCCCGCGCATGGCGCAGACCCCAGCTCAGCGCAGCGACGAGGCCGGCGCCACGGTTGCTCAGCAAGCGAAACCTCGAGTCTCGGGCACGGTAGCGGCGCACCAGTTCCGCCGAGCCGTCGCTCGACCGATCGTCGACCGCGAGGACCTCGAAGTCTTTCAGGCTCTGGGTGCGGATCGAATCCAGACATTCATTGAGGGTTTGCTCCGCGTT
>JAHEIA010000075.1:2805-9445 GCA_024639625.1 Chromatiales bacterium | reverse complement strand
ATGGCAAGACGGAATTCGCGCTCGGTCAACGCAATCGGTTCCCCGTTCCGGGTGGCTACCGATTCGTCCAAATCGAAGCGGAACTCGCCCGCCTCGAGAACGCCGGAACTACCCTCATCGACTCCGCTGCGGCGCGCCAGGGCCGTTACCCTGGCCAGGGTAACCGGGCGCGTGACCGGCTTCACCATGTAGTCGTCGGCGCCGTTTTCCAAAGCGTAGACGATATCCTGCTCGCTATCGCGGCAGGTCACGAACAAGACGGGGATCTTGGATTCGGTGGTTTGCCGCACCCAGCGCAGCACTTCAATCCCGGAGGATTCGGGGAGCATCCAATCAATGACGAGCAGGTCGAAGGTTTCGCGTCGAAACGCGTGTTGGAAAGCGCCGGCAGTGCCGAATTCGGTACTCGCATGACCACCCTCGCGCAGCCAAAGACTCAGCAGCGCCGACTGATCGGGATCATCTTCCAGGATGGCGATTCGAAGCATGAGTCTCAGTAACCGGAGGCCGCGCGAATTCTCGCTGAAGATCGGTGCATGACACGACGCTGTACTCTGCCCGGCGTCAATACGGAACACTAGCCCAATCTAGCAGTTGCATCTACTGAATTTCAAGCAAATAGAGAACTAGGGTGTTCGGTTTGCGCTGCGCATGCAGGACAACGGGCCGCCGCCCTAATCCGCGAACTGATCCTTGATCGATGCAAGAAGAGTCTCTTGCCGCAGAAAGACGTCGACGACCAGGGGATCAAACTGCACCCCGGCGAGATCCGCGATCTCCTGAATCGCGGCTTTGTGGCGCACCGCCTCGCGGTAGCTCCGAACCCCGGTGAGCGCGTCGTAGACGTCGGCTACCGCCATCACCCGCGCAGAGATCGGAATGCGGGTCTCGGAGCGGCCTTCTGGATAGCCGGATCCGTCCCAATGCTCGTGATGAAAGGTTGCGATCTCATAGCCCGTGCGCAGGTACGAGGCATGGGTTTGCTCGAACAACTCACGCAGCAATCGACCGCCGATCAGGGTATGGGTTTTCATCAATTCGAACTCTTCGGGTTCAAGCTCCCCCTCTTTGTGCAATATCCGATCGGGGATTCCGACCTTCCCAACGTCGTGAAGCGGGCTCATGAACGAGATCTCTTGGGCCAGCCGGTTGCTGGCTCCCAGTTCAGGGTGCACACCAACAAGCGCGTTGGCGATAACGCGCGTGTACATTCGTACACGATCGAGATGCCGACCCGTCTCTTTGCTTCGGTACTCCGCCAGCTTTGCCAGAGAAAAGATCAACAGGTCCTTCGACTCCAGTTGTAGCAGTCGGATGCCCCCCTGTAAGCGCAAGCGGATCTCTTCGTGCCACACCGGTTTCGCGACGTAGTCGTCCGCACCCAGCGACAGCGCTCGCGCCAGGTGGGCCCGTCCGTTGAGGGAGGTGATGACCAGGATATAGCGGTAGGGGAGTTCTTCGCGGCGCAGCGCCTGAATCAGCTCGAACCCGTCCATCACCGGCATGTCGAGATCCGTGAGCACCAATCGCAGGTCGGGGTTTTCGCGGCAGATCTCTACGGCCACACGGCCATTCTCGGCCTGCATGACGTCGAACTTCTGACGTTCCAGGTAGGCACAGGCCAGGAGACGCTGGTCCTCGTCGTCTTCGACCACTAGCACCTTGGGCGACGCTGTGGAACCCATTGTAATCATGCGTATTTCTTGTTAGAAAAATTTTTATAACACAGAAAGACCAGGCCGCGGCGGCAGCGGCCTCGGATTCACAGAACTTAACAACTGATCCTTGGTGCATGGTGGTAGGATGCATGGCGGCAAGGAGGGGCGCTCGCACGCCGTGCCGCCCCTACGACTCTTTGATCGAGGAGGCGCCGAAGGAACCATGTCCGATAGGACCAAGTTGTCGAGCGCGGTAGACGTAATCGTATCCTGCTTACCCCGTCTTGCCTCGAGCGAGTGGCGCAGCGCCAATCTTCTTAAAATGGTAGGACTGCTGCGCAGGATCGAGAAGGCAGGGCACCCGGCGCTGAGTTCTGCAGCCGCGGAGCTAGCCACATCACTACAAGCCCTCGAGAGCCGAGGGATTCCGGGCGATAACCCGGAACTCGAACGCATCCGCAGACAGATCCTGATGCTCCGCCGGGCGCTACCGGAAGCCGACTTGGCCAGCAATCCCGGGGCCGGCAATCGGAAACGAATCGCGGCAGCACCGAGGCCGAAACCGCATGCAGCGACGGGCAACAGCGAATCGGTGGAGCAGAAGATGGAGTCGCTGCGCCGGCGCTACGCCGAGCAATTGCCGTCGCGCATCACGCATATCGAGACCGCTTGGCAGCGGATCGCTGGGCCAGGGCAGGACGTGGACGCGTCCGCGGAATTCCGGCGCCTGGTGCACCAGTTACGGGGTATTTCGGGAAGTTACGGCTTCGCCGAGTTGGGCGCCGCGGCGGCCGAGATCGACGATTGCCTACATCCCGCGGGACAACCGGTAAAGCCCACAGCCGATTCCCGCAAACCATGGGTGGAAAGGCAGCTGCGGAAGATCAAGAGACTCGCGGCAGCCGCTGCGGCTCAAGCCTGCCGAGCAGAAGATCCAGCGCCCCATGCCGAAGCGGCGGGCCATCGCTCGGCAGGCATAGAATCCGCTGCCGAAAAACACCGACAACTCGTCTTTCTGGTGGAAGACGACGTCGAGCTTGCCCAGCAGCTATCGCTGCAGATCGAACACTTCGGCTACCGCATCCGGGCGTTCTCCACCCTGAGCGGTCTACGCGAGGCCCTGCATGAGGATACCCCCGACGCCATGATCATGGACGTGATGTTCCCCGAAGGCGACTTGGCCGGGCCGCAAGCCGTCACCGAGATCCGCAAACGGTTGAAACACCAGGTACCGGTAATCTTTATCTCGGCACGTACCGATCTTACCGCCCGCCTGGAGGCGGTTCGCGCGCAAGGCGACGCCTATTTCGCCAAGCCCCTCGACCTGGAGCAACTGCTGCGCAAGCTGGAAGAGATCACGAACCGGGGGGGCGATCCAGCCTTTCGTGTAGCGGTACTGAGCCAGAATGTCGAGCACGGGGGCGCGCGTGTAGCCAGGCTGCGTGGCGAAGGCATCGAGGCACACCTGATTGCGAAAGCGGAAAACCTGCTCGTCGATCTGCCGCGGATACAACCGGATCTGTTACTTCTGGAAATCGACGAGGCCGGCTCCGAGGGCATGGCCCTGGCGCAGATGTTGCGGCACCAGGAGGAATATCTCGCTCTTCCCATCTTGTTCACCGCGCCAAAGCCCAGTCCACAACAGGAGATCCTGGCCCGCAAGCTCGGCGAAGGCATCTTGCCCACAGAAACCAACCCGCGGGTCCTCGCCGCAATCCTGCACCGGATCCGTACGCTCAAGAACAAGGTCCGCCAGGAGGTGCAGGACGAGGACCGAATGTGCGAGTTCGCCGGAGTCTACAATCACAACTACCTGCTGGCGCGCTTGGAGCTGGCTCAAGCATCGGTCACGGCGGCCAGCGGCAGCTATTCCCTGTTCTGTATCGGCATCGATCGCGTGGAAGCGCTACGCAGGAAATTCGGCCTACGGGGGGCGGACCAGGTCCTGCGGGATATCTCTCAGTTGGTGCTGGCGCAGGCGGACAGCAGCGATTTTCTTGCGCTGACCCATTTCGGGGATCTCGTCCTGCTCGTCGAAGGCGCCTCTCTGGAGCAAATGAAGGCGCGAGCGGAATCCGTGCGACTCGCCGTCGATCGCCAGATCTTCGAAGTCGGCGAACAAACTGCGACGGTCACCTGCAGCGTGGGGGTAAGCATGTTCCAAGCGAGCGGAACCCCGGAGGGCGCACTGCGCGAAGCAGCACGAGCCCGTGATCGGGCAAGGGCGGAGGGTGGCAATCGCTGTCACATGCAACTCACCACAGAACAAAAAGAAAAAACCGACGTACAGGACCGGGAGTGGGAGCGGCGACTGCGGGAAGCCATGGGGCGGAACCGATTTTCCCTGCTCTACCAACCCATCGCGGTTTTTCAAGGCCAGCCACAGGCGTTCTGCGAGGTACTGTTGCGCTTGCAGGGCTCGAACGACGAACTACTCGCCCCGCCCCGGTTTCTGCCCAACGCAACCCGGCTGGGACTGGATGCGGAATTGGACCGCTGGGTGATACAGAGGATATTCCATGTCATGCGAGAAAGATCGGGACGGACGGAAAACGAGGTGCGCTTCGTTGTAAAGCTGTCAAACTCCTCGGTCTGCGATAACAAGTTGCTCGGCTGGATACAAAAGGAGAAGGCAGCGGCAACGATCGACGCCGCCGGGCTGACATTCGAGATCAAGCTCGATACGGCAAGCCGTCATTTGCGCGAGGCGATCGAGCTGACCCGCGGCTTGCGCGGCCTCGGTTTCTCGCTTTTGCTCGGGGATTTCTCCGGAAGCCCCGAGGGATTCCGCACGTTGGAGCACCTGCGAGCCGATTACCTCAAACTCAGCCCCGCACTCATACGCACCCTGGCCTCAGGGCCACAGGCAACCTCTCGGGTTTCCTCGCTGGTGCAACAGGCGCACGATATGGGCGCCTTGGTGATCGCGCCATGGGTAGAAGAAGCGCGCTTGCTGAACACCCTGTGGGGCCTGAAGATCGATTATGTGCAAGGTTTCTTCATCCAGAGGCCAAGCCCGGATTGCAACTTTTCCTCGGCCGAGGGCGAAGCGCCCTTTTTTGTGTGACCAAGCGCCCGCTTGCGGCCAGTCCGGGCAACGGACCGCACCCGGACGCCACGCCAATGGCCACGCAAACGGTCGCGAATCCATCCGGCCACCTGTCACGCCGCAGTGAGCCCGCGACCGATGTCCGGGGACGGGAATTCCTGCGCGCCGAGGGGATCTTTCCTCGAGCGGAACGGCCCGAGACGCTGGGAAAGAGCTGTTTGCGACGACTGGCGGAGAAGACGCGACGACCCGTTGGGGTCCTCGCTGCCGCAAGCGAGCCTGCCTTGCAATCGGCTTTCCGGGCCTTGTATTCTCTGCACCGGCATCAGGATGCATGTTGCGGCGCTTGCCCGAACCCACGAGTTCCGGCGGGCGGACCCGTGAGGCCGGTGTTGATGTTTTGTATACGGCTTGGGACCCACAGATGAAGTTCACGGATCTCGCACCAGGGGAAAGGTTCGTGTTCCAGGACGCGGCCTTCCGTCGTACGGGTCCACTGACCGCGACCCGGGAGTCGGACGGGAAACAAAGGCTCATGCCGCGCTCCGCCGAAGTCCAGGCCCTGCAAGCGGAGACTCCGCCGGGTCCGTCGCAGACCGACCGCAATCTGTCGGCGCGGTCCGTGACAGCCGCATTTCATGCCTATCATCTGGCGTGTCTCGCGTGCTTGGAAGAATTGCATTCGGCGAAGAGTTCGGCGGCCCTCGAGCACGCGCAGGCCAAATTGCGGCGAGCCCGGCAGGCGTTTCTGGGGCAACTTTCGCTGCCCTCTTGAGTGGTTCTCGCCGCCGGGGCGTTACACGGATGAGGTTCGACAGCCCCTCGAGGGGCTGTCGAACATGATGGCATCCGCATACACTATATACTGCGTGTGGATTTCAAACAGGACACGGTTCTTGGCCATTTTGGCAAAAACTCCCAGGAGGATAGCGTCATGAAGAAGTGCTTTGCAGTCTTGCTGTTTGCGGTCGCCACCCCTCTCGCGGCGCAACAGCAACAGCCGGATCCGGCGAAGATGTTCATGCAACAAATGGACGCCAACAAAGACGACAAGGTCAGCTTGGAAGAATTCCGGAAACCGACCGACATGCAGTTCCAGCAGATGGACAAGAACGGCGACGGGTACATCAGCGCCGACGAGGCCGAAGCCTTCCACAAGGAGATGCAGCAGCGCATGGAACAGATGCGTAAGCAGATGCAGCAGAAGGGAGGCGGCTCAGGCCAGTCCGGAAACTACGGTCAGCCCCCGCAACGCTGAGCCAATCGGCAGTCGACGGCCCTGCAGCGCGCAGCAAGCGTGTCTGCGGGGCCCGGCAGAACAAACGCTTCAGGACAGGAAGTCCGCTAGCGCTGCACGGATCGATTCGAAGGCGAAATCAGCCGGCTCGACCTCGGAAAGCGGAATCCAGCGCGCGGCTGCTACATCGTCCGCAGGCCGGAGCAGGGGGAACTCATCGAATTCCGCGAGGTAGACCAAATCGAGGGTACGGTAGACCATGGCGCGATAGGGGTAGATGTTCGGATAGGTGCCTAGTAGACGCAACGCACCCGGCTCCAGATCTAAGCCAAGTTCCTCCAGCAGTTCTCGACGCAAAGCTTGTTCGGCGGTCTCCGCATGATCCACGAATCCCCCAGGGAGATCCAAGCTTCCGCGCCCCGGCTGCGCGGCGCGTAGCGTGACCAAGATCGTCCTTCGGCAGACGGCGAGCACAGCGACCGCAGTCGCTACATTGAGGAACAGGACGAAACCACAGGCTACACAGGAAGAAGAAGATAAAGTCATTGATCTGTTATATAAACTCTCAAAAATCCGTGCTAAAAACGTGGAAAATGAAGAAGTTACTGTCACAAAAGATGAAATCAAATGGGTTGAAAAAATCTATGATGAACGCTACACTGAAGTGATGAATGTTGCAGAACCAATTGTTGCTAC
>JAHEIA010000075.1:0-2795 GCA_024639625.1 Chromatiales bacterium | reverse complement strand
AGGCTACACAGGAAAACGATTTCTCAGTATCCGGGAAGAGTCCATGCCGGCCGCATTTTGGGCAAAACTCCATGCTTATTTCCCTGGCAAGCCCGCCGCGCGGCTCCGATTCAATGTCCGGAACCCCAGACACCGGTGCTCAAGTAGCGTTCGCCGGTATCCGGCAGGATGGCGAGCAATACAGCGCCCCGATAGCGCTCCCGTCGCGCCAACAGCAGCATACCGGCCACCGCCGCGCCCGAGGAAATGCCGGCGAAGATCCCTTCCTGCCGAGCAAGCTGCCTGGCGGCCGAATAGGCCTCTTCCGTGGTGATCGGAAGAATCTCGTCGTAGATGTCCGTGTTCAGCGTCTCGGGGATGAAACCCGGCGCCGTTCCCATGATCTTGTGCTTACATGCGATGCCACGAGACAGGATGGGGGAATCCGCCGGTTCAGTCGCCACGACCACCAGATCCGGGTTACGACGTCGCAGGAAGAGCCCAAGTCCGGATATGGTGCCCCCGGTCCCCGTGGTGCAGACGATCGCGTCGAGATCCGCTCCGAAATCTTCCCAGATCTCGTCCGCGGTCTTCTCATGGGCTGCGGGATTGGCCGGATTGAAATGCTGGCCGACAAAGAACCAGCCCTTCTCGCGCTCCAGGCGGCGCGCTTCTTCGATCGCACCCTTGGTGCCGTCGCGCGCCGGCGTAAGTACCAATTCCGCTCCGTAGGCGCGCATCAACGCCTTGCGCTCCTCGCTCATGTCTTCGGCCATGACCATGACGGCGCGATACCCCTTGACGGCTGCCACCATGGCCAATCCGATACCTGTATTTCCGGAAGTCGGCTCGATGATGGTAGCGCCCGGTGTGAGCAGGCCGCGCCTCTCCGCGTCTTCGATCATGTTGAGCGCCGGGCGGTCCTTTATCGAGCCCGCGGGGTTGAACCCCTCTACCTTGACCCACAGCTCAGCCGCAACGATGTCCTGCGGTCGCTGCAAACGCACCACCGGGGTATTACCGATGGTCTGCAGAATGCTCTCGTATTTCATTGGCCGGGTGTTCGAACAGGCTGACCCATAAGCCGGGGATGATAGCGCACTTGAGCGAGCATTTAAGCTCGCGTGTCGAATTGCCGGGATTCTGCAAGACCGGTCGCCGACATCCCAATCCGAGCACCCACAGAACCGAAGCCCCCGGCACTTTCTGCGTGGCGTGGGTTGGAGCCGCGAGTCGGAACCGTCCTCGGGGGCGCGACTTCCGCTCCACGGGCGCGCATGACGCGCGACGCTGGTGCAGTGGGGCCGCAAAAACACCGATTTTGGCTCTTTTCCGCATGGCCCCATTCTTGCATTCGTGTAGATACCGAAGGCCGTAACGATACCAACTTGACTGCTGCCTCCGCACGGCCTCGGTGCAGCGACTTTAGTGGCATGGTGCTCCTCACCACCTTGGGGTCGACACGAGATCTTTCGTGCCGACCCATTTTTTTGCCCCGAAGACGCCGGAAAATGTGCTCCTCGCTGCCGGTTTGCGCCGCGAGCCCGGCACCGCTACCGCATGGACGCCCCACTCGGCTATGCTATAGGGCACCAATTATTCCGCAACCTGGCGCGCACTATGTCCGACACAGCCAAATTGACCCTGGGCGATACCGAGCACGAGATCCCCGTCATTGAAGGAACCGAAGGCGAACGCGGTATCGATATCCGACAACTGCGCGCACGCACCGGGCTCATCACCTTCGATCCCGGGTTCGGCAACACTGGGAGCTGTGAGAGCGCGATCACCTATATCGACGGAGAGCAGGGAATCCTGCGCTACCGGGGGATCCCGATCGAGCAGTTTGCCGAGTACCCCAATTTTATCGAGGTCGCCTGGCTGCTGATCTTCGGCAACCTGCCGAGCGAAGAGGAATACCACGGGTTCGCAGCCGAGTTGAAGGTCCATGCCAACCTGGACGAGGGCATGAAGCATCAGTTCGAGGGCTTCCCACGCTCCGCGCCGCCCATGGCGATCCTTTCGGCGATGATCAACGCATTATCGTGCTTTCACCCGGAGCTCCACGAGCTGGAGGACGCGGAAAGCGTGCGCTCCACCGCGGCGCGCCTGCTCAGCAAAGTCCGCACCATAGCAGCCTACGCCTACCGTCATTCCCGAGGGCTGCCTTACATGTACCCGGACCCGAAGTTGCGTTATGTGCCGAATTTCCTGCACATGATGTTTTCCCGGCCCTACGACGAGTTCCTCTGCGACGAGACGGTGCGCGACGCGGTAAACCTGGTGCTGATCCTGCACGCTGACCACGAACAGAACTGTTCGACCTCGACGGTGCGCATGGTGGGCTCGAGCCACGCCAACCTGTTCGCATCCATCGCCGCCGGCATGAGCGCGCTGTGGGGGCCGCTGCATGGAGGCGCCAACGAGGCCGTGGTCAACATGCTGGAGCGGATCATCATCGACGACTGCAACGTCAGCAAGTACGTCCACATGGCCAAGGACAAGTCGGACAATTTCCGGCTGATGGGTTTCGGCCACCGGGTCTACAAGAACTACGATCCTCGCGCCGTGATCATCAAGTCGGCCTGCGACCGGCTGCTGGCCAAGCTGGCCATCCAGGACCCGCTGTTCGACGTGGCCAAGAAGCTGGAGGAAGTGGCCACGAGCGACCCCTATTTCGTGGAACGCGGGCTGTATCCCAACGTCGATTTCTACTCGGGCGTGATCTACCGCGCCATTGGCATTCCGGTGCAGATGTTCACCGTGCTGTTCGCCATGGGACGTCTGCCCGGCTGGCTCTCGCACTGGAAGGAGAT
>JAHEIA010000482.1 GCA_024639625.1 Chromatiales bacterium | reverse complement strand
CCCTTGACGCGCCTGCTCCGCAGGCACTGCGCGTCAGGGCAAGCTGCTTCCGGCTAATGGGATAACCTTTGGCAACCGTTTTGGGGTCGATGCTGGGGATCTGGTTTACACCCCCCAAAAGCCGGGTTGCCTCGTTTTATCCCAGGCAACCCGGCTGTCTCGATCAGGAAACCCGTGGTTTTCCGCCCCCGCTTCACAGTGGGTTTGGCCTTTTCTGGAACTGCTTGTTGTGGTTTTCTTAGAATCGAGATCCAAACGTCTTGCACTCCGAAGAATTGTGATTCAGATCACAGAAACCCTCGACAATCGATAGTTGGCAAATCTGGGTTATTCTCGATGACGCTTGTCGATCAAACGGCCGATTCTGTATCGATTTGGCGCCTGGCTGTCTCCTCCAGGTCGCGGATTCTTTCCCTTTCTCGGTTGCCAATGACTGGCAGCCTGGTTTGAGTGATTTTCCAGTCGCTTAAGGCATGATCGTAAATGGTTATCCGGCGTGGGGTTGCCGGAACCTTGGCTGTAGACAAACGACAGGGACGCAATCAGCGGCTATCCGGCATCCCCTCCCTGGTGGTGCCAACCGAGAACAGGCCCGTTCACCTGCGAAGCCTGGCGAACTTGCAGGGGTAATCCAGCACATCCGTATGGCGGAATCCGGCTCCCGCGGCCGCTCCATGACACGCCTGCTCGCGTCGGGAAGAAAGTCATCTTTACTCCCGGGTTCCCAGGAACAGTGGCAAAACGTACAGCCTGGAACCAGACTACGCATTCTGACTGGTGCCTCTGTCGACGCCCGCGACGGGAGAACAAGGACGGGTGCGACCCTGAACGGGCATGATCCGATCGGCAGTGCGGGCCTAGGGGAGGACCCATTGGGGGACGCACCGTTGACGGTTCAGAACCGTGTAAAAGAGGCGCCGCCCGGGCGCCTGTTCCCTGGTGGGCGTTCGAGGTTGATTTCCAGGCGTGACGTTTCTACCCTGCAGCTTGGTAGTCGGGACCGGAGCAGAGCAGTTCAATGGCGGTAGACGAGAATGAAGATGCCGAACGCGGCCAGCGAATGATGTCGCCTGTCGTTATCGGTGGGGTGGGCGGAAGCGGCACTCGCATAGTAGCGGAGATCGTCCGGCGAGCGGGAGTATTTATCGGCATCGATCGGGCGCTCAACCGGCAGCTCGACAATCTGTGGTTTTCGCTCTTGTTCAAACGGCCGGCTTGGTTCTTTCGCCAAACCGATGCGCGGGAGATCCACTCGGCATTGAGAATTTTTGCCAACTCGATGGTTGGAAAGCCCCTGGATTCGCCGGATGAGCTCTGCTTCATCGCCGAAGCAGCGTACGAGTATACGCGGTTCGAACCGGGCTTCGGCGACTGGCTGGTCCATGTCGATCGCTTTCTTCGGGCATCCGAAGCGGAACTGTCGAAGCATCTCGGCTGGGGATGGAAAGAACCGAACTCACACATCTATCTTGACCACCTGAGCGACCATTTCTCCCAGCTGAAGTACATTCACACCATTCGCCATGGGATGGATATGGTCTACAGCCGAAACCAGCAGCAGGCACGAAACTGGGGCAGTTTGCTGGGGCTTTCCGCGCCGGACCAGCAGACAGATTATCCGGCTCATTCGCTGGAGTTCTGGCTCAGGGCGAACCGCCGCGCGCTCGAAATCGGTGAATCCAGGCTTGGGCCTCGGTTTCTTCTGCTTCGGTTTGAGGATCTGGTCGAACAGCCATGGAAGGGAATCGAGCGAATCCTACGCTTTCTGACGATCGACGTGGCGGCAACGGAGCTCGGCCGATTGGTCCAACTGGTGCAGACTCCGGCATCGATCGGGCGCTACCGACAGCATGGCCTAGCGGCGTTCAGCAGCCGACAGATCGAAGAAACCGAACAAATGGGCTACCGGGTGGAGGATTCTGCCTCGGGGGTGTCCTAGGGTGGAGGATGCCTCATGCTAGAATCAGCCGAAACACTTTCCCCCTGCGATGCAAACGCTCGGATCCAGCCGGCGCGACAAGGGCTTCGACTAGCGGGACGGATCTTTGGAGTCGCGGCTCTCGCTAGCTTGTGAGGAGAATCGAATTGGAGAACCCCGTACTGGAAAATCCAGGGTACTGCCCTACCTGTGACCAGGAGGTCACCTTCATTGCGCGCAATAAGTGGTTCCGAGACCATTACGTTTGCGCCAATTGCGGCAGCATTCCCCGAGAACGGGCGTTGATGCTGCTGATTGACCAGCGCTTTCCGAACTGGCGCAGTCTGTCGATTCACGAGTCTTCCCCGGGAAACCGTGGTGCAAGCACGCGTCTCTCCAGCGGATGTTCGAACTATATTCCATCGCAGTACTTCGCCGACGAGCAACCGGGGAGTACGGTCGGCCGGTTTCGTTGCGAGAATCTCGAAGCGTTGACTTTCGCGGATGAAAGCATCGACTTGCACGTAACCCAGGATGTGATGGAGCACGTCTTTCACCCGTCGAAGGTCTTCCGGGAAATTGCTCGGACGCTGAAACCCGGCGGCGCACATATCTTTACCGTTCCGCTAGTGAATAAGCAGAAACCCTCGAAACTCCGCGCTCGCATGGCAACCGACGGCCAGATATCCCACCTCGAGCCGCCCGTCTACCACGGCAATCCAATCAGCGATAAGGGTTCGCTGGTTACCGTAGACTGGGGTTTCGATATCTGCCGACACATATTTGAATCCTGTGGTCTCTTCACCCATCTGGTTTACATCGATGATCTGAGCAGAGGGATCAGGGCGGAATACATCGAAGTCCTGATAACGGTTAAGCCGATTAAAGTTGCTGCTCAGGACGCTATCCCCTGAAATTTCTTTCAATACCTTTGGCAGCGTTTATCACCGATCGAAACTAAGGGGCGGCGTCCCGGTCCTGCAGGGGTCTCCTGCGAGCCGATTCAA
>JAHEIA010000074.1 GCA_024639625.1 Chromatiales bacterium | reverse complement strand
AAAGCAACATCCTGCGCGTTGCATCAGCCGATATCACGGGGACCATACCCCTGATGGTGGTCAGCGATTACCTTACCGATATCGCTGAAGCGGTGCTTGGGCGGGTGATGCAGTTGGCCTGGGGCCATTTGCTCGGCAAA
Source organism: Chromatiales bacterium (assembly GCA_024639625.1). Taxonomy (GTDB): domain Bacteria; phylum Pseudomonadota; class Gammaproteobacteria; order Chromatiales; family Chromatiaceae; genus JAHEIA01. Next base: position 9,367 of record JAHEIA010000074.1, on the reverse strand, counting down.
CATGGTCGACCGACGCAGGTGCTGGGCGGGAAAAGCAGCTTCGTCGTAGTCGGCTACGGCAAGCTGGGTGGGATCGAGCTTGGCTACGGATCGGACCTGGATCTGGTGTTCCTGCATGGTGGTCAGGAGCTTGGCGCACAGACAGACGGCCCGAGCCCTTTGGCGAACGATGTATTCTACGCCCGCCTCGGGCGGCGCATCATCCATATGTTGAATACCCAGACGCCTTCGGGAGTGCTGTACGAGGTGGACATGCGATTGCGCCCGAACGGCAATGCGGGGATGCTGGTCAGCTCCCTGGGGGCCTTCGACGAGTACCAGTCCAAGGAGGCGTGGACCTGGGAGCATCAGGCGCTGATTCGGGCCCGGGTGGTGGCCGGGGATCCAGCGGTAAAGCAACGTTTTGCGGAGATTCGGCGCCGCGTACTGCTCCGCGAGCGTGAGCCGCAACAGTTGTGTGGGGAGGTACGGGACATGCGGCGCCGCATGCGCCGGGAACTCGACAAGACCGGTGCGGGGCAATTCGATCTCAAGCAGGGCGCGGGCGGTATCGCCGATATCGAATTTATGGTTCAATACTTGATCCTGCGCTGGGCCCATGCCTATCCTGATCTGTTGGACTTTACCGACAATATCCGATTGATCGAAGGACTTGCCCGCAACGATCTTTTGCAGACGGCGACTGCGGGACAACTGGCGGACGCCTATCGAGCGTTTCGCGCCGCTTACCATCGCAATACCCTGCAGGATCTTCCCGGCTTGGTTTCGGACCAGCAATTTTTGCCGGAGCGCGGGTGGGTGATAGCGGCTTGGCGCTGTCTCATGGAGCAGGAAGACGAGTCTGCCGCAACTTGAGGTTCGGGTTCAGGCTACCTGCGGGAAATCTAGTTACCGCCCGTTTGGCTTCGGGAGAATGCAATGTCGACGATGGCAGACCGTGACGGGGTGATCTGGCTCGATGGCGAACTCGTGCCCTGGCGTGAAGCGAAGGTGCATGTCTTGACGCACACCCTGCACTATGGAATGGGGGTGTTCGAGGGGGTGCGAGCCTACCAGACGGAGCAGGGAACCGCGATCTTTCGTCTCCAGGATCATACCGATCGCCTGTTCGACTCCGCCCATATCCTCGGCATGCCGATGCCCTACGACAAAGAAACCTTGAATCAGGCGCAACAGGTGGTGGTGCGTGACAACGGCCTCAAGTCCGGCTACATCCGCCCGATGTGCTTTTTCGGCTCCGAGGGCATGGGGTTGCGCGCCGACAATCTCCGCGTGCACGCCATGGTAGCCGCCTGGGAGTGGGGCTCTTATCTAGGGGCCGAGAATATGCAGAAGGGCATCCGCATCCGGGTGTCCTCTTTCACGCGTCATCATGTCAATATCACCATGTGCCGTGCCAAAGCCAACGGCAATTACATGAACTCCATGCTGGCCTTGAAAGAGGCCTTGGACTGCGGCTACGACGAGGCCCTGTTGCTCGACGACGACGGCTATGTGATGGAAGGAAGCGGCGAGAATTTCTTCATCGTGCGCGGTGGCCGAGTGTACACGCCCGACCTCACGTCCGCTCTCGACGGCATCACCCGGAAGACGGTCTTGACCCTGTGTCAGGAACTCGGTGTCCCGGTGGCCGAGAAGCGCATTACCCGGGACGAGGTGTATATCTCCGACGAGGCGTTTTTCACCGGTACCGCCGCGGAGGTCACGCCGATCCGTGAGATCGACGGACGTGTTATCGGCAGCGGCAGCCGCGGACCAATAACGGAACGTCTGCAGGGGCTGTACTTCGACCAGGTGCACGGCCGGCGCACAGAAAACAGCCACTGGCTGACCTATGTATAGTTCGCAAAGCGGGTTTTTTCCAACGAGGATTTAGCCGATGGCGGAACCAGCCAAACAGCCCCAGTCCGGCGACGGAATGAAGCTCCGGGTGAGCCGCAAGGACCTCCCCCTGGCGTGCCCTACCCCGGCGACGGAGCTCTGGAACATGCACCCCCGGGTGTTTCTCCCTATCGAGGCGACCGGGCACGCGGTTTGCCCTTACTGCGGTGCCGAGTACGAGCTAATCGACTGAACCAGGCTCCCCCGGCGGGCACGCCATACTCTTGACGCAGTTGCAACGCATCCTCGTCGTCGGCCCCTCTTGGGTGGGCGATATGGTCATGGCGCAGAGCCTGTATAGGGCCCTGCTGCAACGCAACCCGGCGGTTCGCATCCACGTCCTGGCCCCCCAGTGGAGCCTACCTCTGCTCAAACGCATGCCCGAGGTCGCGCGAGCGATTCCGCTGCCGCTCGGCCACGGTGAGCTGGCTCTCGGCGCGCGCTGGCGCCAGGGCGCCGGACTGCGCGCAGCCGGCTACCAGCAGGCGATACTGCTGCCGAACAGCCTCAAGTCCGCGCTGATCCCATTGTTTGCGCGTATCCCGCTGCGCACCGGGTGGCGCGGTGAATGGCGCTACGGGTTGCTCAACGACCTGCGCCGGTTAGACAAGCGGCGTTATCCAATGACCGTTCAGCGTTTCGTAGCCCTCGCCTACCCGGCGGTCTGGCGCGAGACGCTCGAGATCCCGCGCCCCTTGCTTCGGGTGGAGTCGGCGCTGGTCGACAAGGCGCTGCAGCAGCTGCACCTGCAGAGGGGCGAACGACCCCTGCTGGCACTCTGCCCGGGGGCCGAGTACGGACCGGCGAAGCGCTGGCCGGCGCCCTATTTCGGCGAGTTGGCGGCGCGCATGCGGCGCGACGGTTGGGACGTGTGGCTGTTCGGTTCCGCCAAGGATCGGGACATCTGTGCCCAGGTGGCGGCGGCCAGTTCGGGCGCCTGCGTCGATCTAGCAGGCGCGACCTCGCTGGCCCAAGCAGTGGACCTGCTCTCCTTGGCGGACGCCGTGGTGAGCAACGACTCGGGCTTGATGCACGTAGCGGCGGCCCTGGAGCGCAATCTGGTGGCGCTCTACGGTTCCTCGGACCCGGGGTTCACGCCACCGCTGAACGAGCGTTCCACGGTGATCTCGCTGCGACTAGACTGCAGTCCCTGTTTCGCCCGTAGCTGTCCTCTCGGACACCTGGAATGCCTGCGCCGGATCTCTGTCAACCAGGTCGAGGAGGCAATTCGAGGGCTGCTGGCATGAGGCTGCTGCTGGTGAAGACCTCGTCCCTCGGAGACTTGATCCATACGCTGCCAGCGCTCACGGACGCGGCTGGAGCGATCCCCGGACTGGCGGTCGACTGGGTGGTGGAGGAGGCGTTTGCGGAGCTCGCCGCCTGGCATCCTGCTGTGCAGCGGGTCATACCCGTCGCTTTGCGGCGCTGGCGCAAGCAGGTATGGCGCTCTCTGGTCAGCGGGGAGCCGCGCTCGTTCCTGCGCAATCTGCGCGAGCAGCGCTACGATTGCATCATCGATGCTCAGGGCTTGATGTTCAAGAGCGCCCTGCTCGCTCTGCTCGCCCGCGGGCCACGCGTGGGATTCGATCGTCATTCCGCGCGGGAAGCCTGGGTGGCGGGTACCTACCAGCGCTCGGTCCGCGTGCCCCGGACCGAGCACGCCATCGATCGCCTGCGCCAGCTGTTTGCCGCAGCACTCCGTTACTCGATCCCGCAACGGGCATTGGACTATGGTATCGAGCAGCGCTTTCCGCGCAGCGCTCGGGGCGCGGAAAAGCGCTTGATCTTTCTGCACGGCACGACTTGGCCGACCAAACACTGGCCGGAGTCCTGTTGGCGGGACCTGGCGGGAATCGCCGTGCGCCACGGATATGCGGTAGATCTCCCTTGGGGTAGCGGGGAGGAGCAGGCCCGCGCGCGGCGCATCGCTTCGGTTGCACCTGCGGTCCGCTTATTGCCCTCGCTCGGCCTGAGCGAGCTGGCCTACGAGCTCGCCGCGGCAACCGGGGTGGTCGGCGTGGATACCGGTCTCTGTCATCTGGCCGCGGCGCTCGCCGTTCCATCTGTCACCTTGTATGGCCCGACACGCCACGAGCTGACGGGAACCCGGGGGCAACGGCAGCTTCAGCTGTCGGCCGAATTTCCCTGCGCCCCTTGTCTACAGCGCAGATGCGGGTTCACAGGCCGATCGTCGGTGTACCCTGCCTGTTTCTCGACCCTTCCTGCGGCCCGGGTTTGGTCGCATTTGCAGCCTCTGCTTGAGGAGGCCGGGCGGTGAGGCTGGCGTTCGTCCTGTTCAAGTATTTTCCCTACGGCGGGTTGCAGCGCGACATGCTGCGAATCGCATTGGAATGCCAGCAGCGCGGGTGCCAGATCGAGGTCTATACCCTCAGTTGGCAAGGCACGGCGCCGGAGGGTTTTGTCGTGCATGAGTTGGCCATCCGACGCACCAGGAATCACGCCCGTTACCATGCCTTCTCTCGGGCGCTGCAGCCGCTTTTCGCGGCGCACAAGATCGACGGGGTCGTCGGTTTCAACAAGATGCCCGGGCTCGACGTCTACTATGCGGCAGATCCCTGTTTTGCAGAGAGGATGGCGACGCAGAAAAACTGGCTGACCCGGAAGGGGGCGCGCAATCGGTTGTTTCGCCGTTTCGAGGAGTCGGTCTTTGCGCCGAGCAAGCAGACCCAAGTGCTCATGATCTCGCCCCAGCAGTTGCGCGTGTATCGCCGGCACTACGGTACACCCGAGAAGCGTCTGCACCTGCTGCCTCCGGGGATCATGCGGGACCGTATGGCGCCGCCCGACGCCGTTGCGCGGCGGGCCGCTTTTCGCCAGGAGCTCGGCCTGCGCGAGACGGACCGCCTGGTGCTTACGCTTGGTTCCGGTTTTCGCGTAAAGGGAGTGGATCGCTCGCTTCGGGCACTCGCGGCATTGGCGCCGGAGATCAGAGCGTGCACCCGCTATATCGCGATCGGGCAGGACAACCCGCGACCCTTTTTCAAGCTGGCCCGCCGGCTCGGTTGCGCGGGGCAGTTCGAGATCTTGCCCGGGCGGGACGATGTGCCGCGTTTTCTGCTGGGGGCCGACCTGTTGCTCCACCCCGCCTATTACGAGAACACCGGCACGGTGCTGCTCGAGGCGATGGTCGCCGGCCTGCCGGTCCTCACTACGGACACCTGCGGCTATGCTTTTCATGTGCAGAAAGCGTTGGCCGGGAGGGTGGTGCCGTCTCCCTTCCAACAGCGTGTGCTCGATCGGGAACTCGCCTGCATGCTCACCTCGCCGGAGCGCGATCAGTGGTCGAGCAACGGCGTCGCCTACGGACGCACCCAGGACCTCTACCGGATGCCCCAGCTCGCGGCCGACATCATCGTCCAGACGGTGCAGGGGCTGAAACGATGATTTGGCTCGCGCCGGAGTTTCGTGCCGCCTTCGGCGAGAGCTTACGCAGCATGGCCGACGTGTTCGCCATCTCCGGACGGGTCTACCGCGCGCCACCGGGGGTGAACCGGCGAACCCTGCGCTTCGAGCGGGCTGGCCACGGCTATTTTCTCAAACTGCATTGGGGGGTCGGCTGGCGCGAGATCGTCAAGAATCTCGCCGCATTCCGCTTGCCGGTGCTCGGCGCGCGCAGCGAATGGCGGGCGCTTCGCCGTCTGCAGCAATTGCATGTCGAGACCATGCGTCTCGCCGCCTACGGTTGGCTAGGCTTCAATCCGGCCCGCTTGCGTTCGTTCATTGTTACCCGGGAGTTGGCGGATTGCATCAGCCTCGAGGACTACTGCGCCGATTGGCTCCGCAAGCCACCCCCACCGTCGCACAAACGACGACTGATTCGGCGCTTGGCGCACATCACACGAACGTTGCATGAAAACGGGGTCAACCACCGTGACTATTATTTGTGCCACTTCCTGCTGCAGCAGCCCTGGGACGGCAGCGAAGCAGGTTTGCACCTCTTTCTGATCGATCTGCACCGGGTTCAGCAGAGGGCCAGGACGCCGCAGCGTTGGCGCGTCAAAGACCTTGCCGCGCTCTACTTTTCGGCGCTGCATTGCGGTCTCTCTCGCCGGGATCTGTTGCGCTTCGTGCGCGACTATTCGCCGACCGGGCTGCAGCAGTTGCGCGCTCGGGAGGCGCAGTTCTGGCGCGCAGTCGAGGCCAAGGCGCAACAGTTGGATCGTTCGCGTCCCATCCCCCGCCTGGAACAGGCGCCGGTGCTCGAGCTTGCGCAGGGTGGCGGCACCTTAGAGCAACTGAAGGCGGTGCGCACGCTGCCCGGCAAGCGCACTGCGGCGCTCGCCCGTTGGCGCGGGCAGCCGGTATTCGTCAAGATCTTCCAGGACCCGCGCCGGCGACGGCGGCATTGGCAGCGGGAGATCGACGGCCTGCAGGCAATGCACGAAGCGGGCGTCCTTTGCCCGCGAATCCTGCATGCTGGGGCAGTGGCCTCTGGTAATTGGCCACTGCTGATCCTTGAGCGCATCGAGCCCGCCAAAAGTTTTCTTTTCGCCTGGCAACAGTCTTGGAATAAGCGGGATCGCCTGTTCTGGCTCGAGTGTCTGGTCGACCTCGTCGCGCAACACCACGCGGCGGGTCTGTGTCAGACCGATCCGCACCTGGAGAACTTCCTGGTCGCGGGTGATCGCCTCTACACCCTGGATGGGGCGGGGGTGCACAGGCAGGAGCAGCCCATAGATGTCGCCGGTTCGCTCGACAACCTGGCGCTGGTTTTGGCGCAGCTGTTGCCCGAGCACGACCGTTGGGTAGGCGCGATGGCGGAGCGGTATGCCCGGTCCCGTGCCTGGGCGCAGGCCCCGCGGGGACAGGAGTTGCTCGTCCGGGTGCGCAGCGCACGTGCGCAACGGTGGCGGGAGTATCGTCCCAAGCTGCTGAGGGAGTGCAGCGAATTCGCCGCCTTGCACCACCCTTACGGTTTCCAGGTGGTACGCCGCAGCTTGGCCAGTGGAGCAATGTGGCGTCTGCTGGCCGCGCCAGACGCGAGTTTTGATGACCCCCAGCGGGCGCTCAAGCTCGGCAACACCTGCACCCTCTGGCGGGCCGAAGTGGAGGGCCGGGAACTCGCGGTGAAAAGGTATAACGTGAAGAGCTTTTGGCACGGCGTTAAGCTATCCTTGCGCCCGAGCCGGGCGGACATCTCCTGGAACAACGGCAATCTGCTGCGCTTCCACGGGATTCCGACGCCGCTTCCCATAGCCCTGGTCAAGCAGCGGAGGGGCCCTTGGCGTACGTTGTCCTATTACATTTCGCAGTACCTGCCGGGGGAAGACGCTCTGCGCTGGTTTTCCTCTCCCGTGGTGCCCTGGGAGGAGAAACAACGGATGGCGCAGTCGATCGCTGACCTGTTGTCCCAGTTGCAGGCGCTGGGTATAGCACACGGTGACTTGAAGGCGAGCAATATCCTGATCACCGGCAACCGGCCGGTCCTGCTGGATCTTGACGCCCTGCGACGCTACCGTAGTCGGCGACGATTCGCCCGGGCATGGGAGCGGGACCGGCAGCGTTTCCGGCGCAACTGGAGCGGCGAGCCTGAGCTGCAAAGATTATTCGATTCGGTGCTCGGCGGGAGCGCAGCACCGGCAAACAGACGGGACGGGGAGTAGCGGATGCATCGCCTAGATACCGGATTATCGGCAGACCGGGCGCCGGCTAGCCGGCGCTGTTCGGAACCCGGGCCTGCACCAGCGCCGGGTAGGGAGAACCGGCCTCCGGCCCACCGGGATGGGGCGCCAGGGATGAGCACGACGTGACCTCCGGCGCGTATTTCGCTGCGGGGGCGAGATGATCGTTCTTGGCATCGCCGGGGCCGTGAGCCACGATCCTGCCGCGGCGCTTTTCGTCGACGGAGAGCTGGTGGCCGCTGCGGAAGAGGAGAGGTTCCTGCGGGAGAAGCACGCCAAGGGAAAGTTCCCTTACGCCGCCGCCCGATTCTGCTTGGAACAGGCCGGAGTGCGCCCCCAGGATGTCACGGCGGTGACCTTTCCTTACGCCCGGATCGGCCTCGCAGGCCCCGCCCGGTGGCATTATGCCTGGCGCCATTGGTACGCCCCGGATCGGGCCCTGAGCGCTATCTTCAACGGAAATCGTCGCTACCGGCGCAACATGCGGCGCCTGCATCGCCTGGTGGCCGATCTCGGCATTGGGGGTGGTAAGGCCAGTATCCTCCCCGTAGAGCACCATCTGGCCCACGCCAGCAGCGCCTACCACCTGAGCGGATTCAGCGAGAAGACCGCCATTCTCGGCATCGATGGTAAGGGCGAGTACGCCACCACCTTTTTCGGTTATGGCGAACACGGCCGCATCCACAAGATCAAAGAGTTCTACGATCCGGATTCCCTCGGTGGGCTGTACGGCGCGATGACCGAATATCTGGGTTTCGAGATGCTCGACGGTGAATTCAAGGTCATGGGCATGGCGCCCTACGGCGACCCCGACAAATACGATCTGTCCCGCCTACTGCACTGCGACGATCGGAGTATCCGGGTGAATACCCGGCTGGTCAATGTGATTGGCCTGCGCCGTTACAAGGAACAGGGCAAGGGCTATTATTTCAGTCCTGCGTTGGTGCGCTGGCTGGGACCCAAGCGGCACGGTGACGAGATCGACGATCCGTACGTGGATTATGCGGCCGCCGTACAGCGCATCCTGGAAGAGGCGGCCCTGGGGCTGATCTCCCACTATCTGGGAGACCTCTTGCAGGAGACCGGAAGGATCTGCTTTGCTGGAGGGGTCGCGCTCAACGTCAAGCTGAATCAGCGTATCATTGCTCGGCCGGATGTGAGCGAGCTGTTCGTCCAGCCTGCGGCAAGCGACGCGGGCACCGCGATCGGTGCCGCTTCGTACGTCGCCAACGAGCTGGGTGACCGGGTCGGCAAACTGGAGCACGTCTACCTCGGACCAAGTTACAGCAGCGACCAGTGCATCCAGGCCTGTCTGGCCTACCCGGAACCGGTGTGCTGGCAACGCTTGTACCGCGTGGAGGAGGCGGCGGCGGAGCTGCTCGCCGCAGGAAACCCGCTGGCCTGGTTTCAGGGGCGCATGGAGTTCGGGCCGCGCGCGCTCGGCAATCGTTCCATTCTGGGAGCCCCCAACGTGCCGGGAATCGCAGACCGGATCAACCAGCAGATCAAGTACCGGGAGCGCTGGCGGCCGTTCTGCCCTAGTATGCTCGATCGGGTGGCGCCGGAGATCCTGCAGACTGAGCACCCCGCGCCCTACATGACCTTCACCTTCGACGTCGCGGAGGCCTGGCGAGCGCGCATCCCCGAGGTCGTGCACGAGGACGGAACGGCCCGCGCGCAGGTGGTGGATGCCAAGACCAATCCGCGCTACTACCGCTTGCTCGAAGAGCTGGAGCAACGTACCGGCAACGCCGTGGTGCTCAACACCTCCCTGAACCGGCGCGGCGAACCCATGGTGTGCTCACCCGCCGATGCGCTCGGCATGTTCTTCGGTTCGGACCTCC
>JAHEIA010000481.1 GCA_024639625.1 Chromatiales bacterium | reverse complement strand
GACACCAGTACCACCTCTACCTCCCGCAGGTGGCGAACGACGTTCGCCGGCTTCTCGGCAGCGGCGAAGGCGCAGATCAGCGTCCCGGCCTGGTCCGCCGCTCGCTGGATGGCAAGAACTATTGGGCGATTACCCCATAGAACAGGTCAGAGTCCGGACCGGGGTCAGGTCTCACATTCCAACTTTTCCGACGCAACGACGGTCAAGTCTCCCATTGCTGCTGTATCGACGGATATGCGGCAACTAGCCGAATCCGCAAACCGCTCACAGAGGCCAAACTACTGCGGGTTCCGAGGGCAGAAACGCGGCTGGACCGTGCAGGCTACAGGCCTGGCCCCCTAAATCAAAGGGCGCGCAACAACTGGACGCTGAACATACGGGCGGGGTCGGTCCAGACCACGTCTTGCGCAAACCCCGCTTGCTGCGCGAGTCGGCCGAACTCCGCGATCGTGTATTTGTACGAATTTTCCGTGTGAATCGTCTCACCGGCATGAAATTCGAAAAGGCGGTCTTCGATCCGAATCGATTGCGCTCGCGAGCTCACCAAATGCATCTCGATTCGTCCCTCTATCGGATTGAAGAAGGCATAGTGTTCGAAGCTCGCTGCGTCGAAGTCGCTGTCCAGCTCCGATTGGATACGCTGCAACAGATTGCGATTGAAGGCCGCGGTAATCCCCTTGGCGTCGTTGTATGCCGCGTTAAGCAGCCGGATATCTTTCTTCAGATCCACACCGATCAACAGGTGTCCCTGCGGGCCGACCAATTCCGCGACCCGCGACAGCAGCCGAACGGCCTCCCCGGGCTCGAAGTTACCGATGCTGGAACCGGGAAAGAATGCCAGCCGAGGACCGAATGCCTCACAACGGGGCACATCCAGATGATGGCTGAAGTCGATACAGGCCGCGTGCACCTCCAGCCAGGGATAGTCGTTGGCTAGCCGATGCGTGGAGGCGAGCAAGAACTCTTTCGATATGTCGATGCCAAGATAGCCCGAGGGACGGAGTTCGCTGAGCAGCAGGCGCACTTTCTTGCTGGCGCCGCTGCCCAGTTCGACGACCAGGCACTCGGGACCGATGTGTTCCGCCAGCTCGTTGACACAGCGGCGCAAAATGCCCATCTCGGTGCGGGTCTGGTAGTACTCGGGTAACTGGCAGATCGCATCGAACAGTTCGGAGCCCCGCTGGTCGTAGAAGAACTTTGGCGGAATAGCCTTCGGTTTTGCGGAGAGTCCCGCGAGCACCTCCCGGCGCAGATCGGAGGCATCGGGGCTAGCGTCATAGAAACAAACAGCCTGTGTTGGCTTCATCGGTTGCCCGCCAAGCGTATGCCGCTGAACTGCCAGCGGTCCTTCGGGTAGAAGAAGTTCCGGTAGGTCGCGCGCACGTGGTCTCGGGGCGTCACGCATGAACCGCCGCGCAGCACCATCTGGCTGGACATGAACTTGCCGTTGTATTCGCCGATCGTTCCACTTGGAGGTCGGTAGCCGGGATAGGGAGAATACGGACTGGCGGTCCACTCCCATACATCCCCGAAAAGCTGTGCCGGCGCGATACTATCGGGTGCCAGCGCCACCGGATGCAGGTGGCCCCGATCCCGCAGGTTACCCTCGACCGAGATCCCGCCCGCGGCGACCTCCCATTCCACCTCGGTCGGCAACCGCCTGCCGGCCCAGCGGGCGAAGGCGTCCGCTTCATAGAAGCTGACGTGCGTCACCGGTTCCGCAGGCTCTACCGGCCGCAACCCCGCCAAGGAGTACTGCCACCACTGATCTCCCCGCCGTTCCCAGTATAGGGGGGCCTGCCAGCCCGCAGACTGCACAGTTGCCCAGCCGTCCGAAAGCCACAGGGCGGGGGCACCGTAGCCGCCGTCCTGCATGAATTCTAGATACTCGGCGTTGGTCGTCAGCCGCGAGGCGAGCAAGTAAGCCTCCACGAACACCCGGTGGCGAGGCCCCTCATTGTCGAAGGCGAAACCGGTGCCCTGGTGTCCGATCTCGTGCAGCGACTCTCCTTGCTCGACCCATCCGAGCGCGGGCACGCTCCCGGCCGGCGATTTCGGTCGCGGCCGGTACACCGGGCGCAGTGGGTTGCTGCCGAGGATGTGCTTGATGTCCGTGAGCAGCAGTTCCTGGTGCTGCTGCTCGTGATTGAGACCGAGCTCGACCAATTCCGCGAAACCAAGCCAACGCTGCTGCGGAAGGTCGTCGACGAGCTGCAACATCTGTTCGTCGACAGCCGCACGGTAGCGCAGCACTTCGCGTACCGTGGGCCGGGACAACAGACCCCGCTGCGGACGGGGAAACGGCCGCCCATGGGTCAGGTAGTACGAGTTGAAGAGGTGGTCGAAGGCCGGATCAAAGCTTGTGTGCGCAGGCGCAAAACGATCGAGGAGGAAGGTCTCGAAGAACCAGCTGGTATGCGCCAGATGCCATTTTGGTGGGCTCACATCCGGCATCGTCTGGATCACGTAGTCTTCCGTTTCCAACGGTTCGCACAGGCGCTGCGATTCATGCCGGATCTGAGCATAGCGTTCGGCGAGCCGCGTACGCTCCTGCTCTAATGCGCTGCTGCTCCTGGCAGCGGTCGAATCCATTGCGTTCGCCCTCCGAATCGAGTAACCCTGTGGGCAGTACGGGAACCCATCTGCCCTTGATCCCGCTATAAGTCGGTGCACAGGACACAGAAAACAACCCTTAGAGGATAGCCCAGAGCGCCGGCTCTGGGTTTTGCCGGACGAGTTCCGTTTGCAGGGCAAGGACGAATCGCCGCGAGGGGCGGCGGAATCAGGGAGCCGGATAAGCCGGAGGGTAGACCTCGAAAGACGGCCTACAGGGCAACCACGCGGTCGCTCAACAGCACTGGGCCACGACGAAGATCGTCGCCCCGCCGAGCAAAATCGAGAGCGCTAGCCCCAACCAAAGAAGTGACCCGCATACTTTTTC
>JAHEIA010000073.1 GCA_024639625.1 Chromatiales bacterium | reverse complement strand
AAGCCGAACGTGCGTGCGCGAGAGACCTCCTTGACGAACGATGTCGAGGAGAAATCCACTGACGCGATCTGCGGGCGCTCACGGAAAGCGGGGTGGTCGAAGTCGATCGAGAAGCCCACCTTGAATCCGTCGAACGGCTCGAACTTCGCCCACTTATCGCCCTCCTCGACGGCGACTGTGCGCTTGATGCGAATGAACCGCTTGGCGGCGTTCTGCTCTTCCACCCCGGCCGACTGAATAAGGAACACGAAGGGGCCGGCACTGCCGTCCATAATCGGGACCTCGGGCGCGCTCACGTCGACATAGGCATTGTCGATACCCAACCCGGCAAACGCGGAGAGCAAGTGCTCAACAGTCGACACGCGCACGCCCTGTTTCTCCAGGGTCGTGGAAAGGCGGGTATCTCCCACGTTCTCTGCGCGCGCCGGGATCTCCACCGGCTGCTCGAGATCGACCCGGCGGAAGACCACTCCCGTATCCGCGGCTGCGGGACGCAGCGTCAGGTAGATCTTCTCCCCGGTATGCAGCCCGACACCGGTAGCGCGAATCACGTTTTTCAACGTTCTTTGTCTTATCATGCCGATCATTCCCCCCGTCGCCCAGCCGCTATCGGCCCCAGGTTCTGCCCGGACCGAGCCAACCGCGCCCGCTGCCTAATCATCCACTCCGCGCATGCCTCGCACCAATCCTGCCCCCAAATACTACTGCGAGATAGGCCGGAGACAAGCTAACCCCGAAATTGTCGGGATTGTAACACAGTTGCAAAATTCATACAAAAGGCTTTCGCAGGGGAGAAAAAGAAGCTGCCCCGCAGGGGTCGGCGGAGCCGAAACCCTGCGGGGCAGCCTTAGGTGCCCGGCAGAAGTGCGCAGCGCAGAAGGACTCAGTCGGCCTGCCGCCGCAGAAATGCCGGTATATCCAGGTAGTCCATATCGATTTGTTGCGCCGCACCCCCATACGACCTGGATGCATCACGCCCCTGCCGAATCACGGTAGGCCGGTCCATTTCCTTATAATCGGTCTTTGTCGGGGCAGACTTCGGGCGCTCGGGCTGCACCAGACGCACCGGGGCCTCATCCGGCTGCACTGGGACCTCCGCCGCGCCAACTTGGCCCAGTCCGGTCGCGACTACGGTCACCCGCATCTCGTCACTCATATCCGGATCGATTACGGTGCCCACGACCACCGTGGCCTCCTCGTGGGCGAATTCCTTCACCGTATTTCCCACCTCGTCGAACTCACCGATCGACAGATCCATCCCGGCAGTAATGTTGACCAGGATGCCCCTGGCGCCGGAAAGGTTGATGTCCTCCAGTAGCGGACTGCGGATTGCTGCCTCCGCTGCGTCCCGCGCCCGGCTCTCACCCTTCGCCGACCCGGTGCCCATCATGGCCTGTCCCATTTCGGACATCACTGTCTTGACGTCGGCGAAGTCAACATTGATCAAACCGGGACGAGTGATCAGTTCGGCGATTCCCTGCACCGCGTTGAGCAGCACATCGTTGGCGGCGCGAAAAGCGTTCAACAAACTCATTTCCTTGCCCAGTACAGCAAGCAGTTTCTCGTTCGGGATGGTGATTAGGGAATCGACGTGCTGGGTCAACGCCTGCATGCCCTCTTCCGCCACCTGCATGCGCTTGGCGCCCTCGAAGGGAAAGGGTTTGGTAACCACGGCGACCGTCAGAATCCCCAACTCCCGTGCGATCTCCGCCACCACGGGGGCTGCCCCGGTTCCCGTGCCCCCACCCATTCCGGCGGTGATAAACACCATGTCCGCGCCTTCCAAGGTTTCATGAATGCGCTCCCGGTCTTCCGTTGCGGCGTGGCGCCCGACCTCAGGATCGGTACCCGCGCCCAAACCCTTGGTGATCCCGGAGCCCAACTGGAGGGCGGTGCGCACCTTGCTGCTGCGCAACGCCTGGGCATCGGTGTTGGCGCAAATGAAGTCCACGCCTTCGATATCGGCATCCACCATGTGGTTGACCGCGTTTCCGCCGCCACCGCCAATCCCAATGACCTTGATCACCGCACTCTGACTATGAGTATCCATCAGCTCGAACATTGCTCTATCTCCTCTGCTCCGCACCAACCGAGTAAATGAAAACTGCGAACCGCTAGGGTTCAGAAATTGCCTTGAAACCAACTCCTCATGCGCTCCCAAATCGCTTTCAGGCCGCCCCTGCCGGGGTTGTTCTCGACCCGCGCGATCCGGTTTTTCTGCGCAAACAGCAACAGGCCTACGCCGGTTGCGTAAATAGGATTTCGCACCACGTCCGCCAGCCCGGTCACATACTGGGGGAAGCCCATACGCACCGGCATATGGAAGACTTCTTCCGCTAATTCGACCAGACCCTCCATCTTGGAACTGCCGCCGGTAAGGACCACGCCACCGGCAATCAAGTCTTCGAAACCACTGCGCCTCAACTCCGACTGAACCAGGCTGAGCAGTTCTTCGTAACGCGGCTCGACGACTTCAGCCAAGGTTTGCCGCGACAGCCTGCGGGGCGGATGATCGCCGATGCTTTGTACCTCAATGGTCTCGTCATTACGCGCAAGCTGCGTCAACGCGCAGGCATATTTGATCTTGATCTCTTCCGCGTGCTGAGTGGGCGTGCGCAGCGCCACCGCAATGTCGTTGGTGACCTGGTCCCCGGCGATTGGAATGACTGCCGTGTGACGGATGGCACCCTCGGTAAAGATCGCGATGTCCGTGGTGCCGCCACCCATGTCCACCAGACACACGCCGAGTTCCTTCTCGTCATCGCTCAAGACCGCGTAGCTGGAACTCAACTGCTCCAGGATCAAGTCATCAACTTCCAAACCACAACGCCGGACACATTTGATGATGTTCTGCGCGGCGCTTACCGCCCCGGTGACCATGTGCACCCGAGACTCCAAGCGCACGCCAGACATCCCCACCGGCTCCAGGATCCCCTCCTGATCGTCGATGATGAATTCCTGCGGCAGGATATGCAGGATCTTCTGGTCCGCCGGGATAGCCACCGCGCGGGCGGCGTCGATGACACGTTCCACATCGCCGTGACTGACCTCTTTGTCACGGATCGCGACAATGCCATGGGAATTGAGGCTGCGGATATGGCTGCCGGCGATCCCCGCATGCACCGAGCGGATCTCGCAGCCCGCCATCAATTCCGCCTCTTCCACGGCGCGCTGGATCGACTGCACGGTGGACTCGATATTGACCACCACCCCTTTCTTCAGCCCGCGCGACGGGTGAGACCCAATGCCGATGATCTCGATCTCTTCATCGGGTTTCACCTCGCCAACGATCGCCACCACCTTGGAGGTGCCGATGTCGAGCCCCACGATGAGGTTCCTGTCGCCTTTCTTCGTCATTCAGACCCGCCTCCTACTGCCCGCACCAGCCACCGGCCGATCATTTCCACGGGCCGTTTGCTCCACCAGCGCCTCTTCCGCTTCTTCTGGGGGCGCTTCCCAATGCACCGCAAAACCGTTCGTGTAACGCAGGTCCACTTCCCGCAGGCGCCCCTGGTGCGAAGCCATGAGACTTGGGTAGAGGCGGATGAAGCGGGCGAGGCGAGTCTCCATATCCTGGGCTCCCAGATGGATCTTCGCCCCCTGTCTCAGTTCCGCCGACCAGGCCCCCCGCTCATCCAGAGCCAGCTGCGTTAGCTCCAGGCCCCGTGTGCGCAGCAGTCGTCGCATGCGGACGAAGACTTCGCTGACCGTCGCCGCAGAGCCCTGGGGTCCGGACAAACGCGGCAGGTGATCGGATAGGCTGCCCGCCTTGGGGAAGAAATCCTCTCCGCGGCGGTTCACCAGCCCGTCTTCGCCCCAGCGGGCCAATACCTGCTGTTCCGTCACTCGCATGCGCAGACCATCGGGCCAGACGCGGCGCACCGTCACCTCGTCGACCCAAGCAAGACGCTTTGCGGCGCGACGAATCTCCGCGACATCGAGGGTGAAGAAACCGCTTCTCACCGCATCCGCCACCGAACGTTCCAGCTGCTGGCGGTCGAGGTGCCGGAAATCGCCTTCGATATGCACTACCCGCAACGGCAAGCTACGCGCATCGAACAGCCACTGCAGGCCCGAACCCAGGGCGGCCAGCAGCACGAAAAACAGACCGGCGGCCCCGACCCAGTGCAGCAGCCTGGCCCCGAAGATCCGCCTACGCGGACCACGGTGGCTGCTCTGGCTCCCGCGTTGCTCCACGTTCACTTAGGCACCCCTACCAAGGCTGGTCTGCAGGATGCGCCAGACCAATTCGTCAAACGCCATGCCCCGCGCCGCGGCCGCCATCGGTACCAGGCTGTGGTCGGTCATTCCGGGCACCGTATTCACCTCGATCAGCCAAGGCTGCTGCGCCGAATCAAGAAGCAAGTCCACGCGTCCCCAGCCGCTGGCACCAACCGAGCGAAAGGCCTGCAGCGAAAGCTCCTGCAACTGCCGCTCGGCGTCAGCGGACAGACCACAGGGGCACAGATAGCGGGTGCTGTCGGATTGGTACTTCGCTTGGTAGTCGTAGAACTGGCGCGGGGTCTCCAGCCGGATCAACGGGAACACTTCGTCATCGAGGATCGCGGCGGTATATTCGGCGCCGTCGATCCAGCGTTCCGCCAGCACCTCCGTATCGTGCTCGGCTGCGCACCGCCAAGCCGGCAACAATTGGTCGTGCCGCTCGACCCGGGTCATGCCGATGCTGGATCCCTCGTGAACCGGCTTGAACATGAGCGGAGGGCCGAGTCGTTCGGCGGCAATCAGGTCCGCTTGCCGGCGCAGCAGGGCGCACTCCGGCGTCGGCAGACCGGCGCCGCGCCACACCAGCTTGCTGCGGTATTTGTCCATACCCACCGCCGAGCCGAGAACCCCGCTGCCCGTATAGGGCAATCCGAGAGCCTCCAGCGCCCCCTGCACGCTGCCGTCCTCGCCGCCACGGCCATGCAAGGCGATGAATACCCGGTCGAAGTCTCCGGCCCGCAGCGTCTCCCACACATCCGGCCCGGCATCGACCGCGTGTGCATCGACGCCGCGCTGGGTGAGCGCTTCGAGCACCGCCCGCCCGCTGAGCAAGGAGATCTCCCGCTCGGCCGACTGCCCACCCATGAGCACCGCCACTCTCCCCATCCGCGCGCTGTCCGATCCGCTGCCGCTCATTCGGTTTGCCCCAGTACCCGGACCTCGGGTAACAAGTGGACGCCAAGGGTGTCGGCGACGCGACGCTGCACCAACTCGATTAGTTCTTCGATCTCAGCGGCGGTCGCCGTGCCCGTATTGATGATGAAATTGGCATGCTTCTCCGAAACCTGGGCCCCACCGATGCGGCACCCCTTGAGCCCCGCCGCCTCGATGAGGCGCGCGGCATAGTCGCCCGGCGGGTTGCGGAATACGGAGCCACAGCTCGCCAAACCGATCGGCTGGCTCGCTGCACGCCGCTCCAGCAGTCGGCGCATGTCCTCCCGGGCGGCGCCGGCGTCACCGAGTTCGAGCTCAAGGTGGGCTGCGAGGAACCACTCGTCACTTGGCCCCTTGGCCTGCCGGTAGCCGATCTCGTACTCTCCCGGTCGACGTTCGCGGAAGCGCCCTCGACGGTCTACGGTCTCTACCTTTACAACCGCGTCCCAGGTCTCTGTGCCAAAGGCTCCTGCGTTCATCGCCAGAGCACCACCGACGGTGCCGGGAATACCAGCAAAAAATTCGAGCCCAATCAGACCTTCCCGCGCCGCGAAACGCGCGGCTCGAGCACAGGAGACCCCGGCCTCGGCGCGAATCGTCCGCTCGCCCAGGCGTCGCACCAAGTTCAGTCTTCCCTGGGTTGCGATCACCGTGCCGGGAAAACCGCCGTCGCGAATCAACAGATTGCTCCCCAAGCCAAGCCACAACAGGGGCTCATCCGGGTCGAGCCGGCGCAAGAACTCCACCAGGTCCGCCATATCCGCCGGCAGATAGAAGCGCCGCGCCGGCCCACCGACGCGCCAGGAGGTATGCGCAGCCATGGGTTCGGCATAGCGCGTTTCTCCTTGCAGCTTCTGCATTGCCAGCGCCGCACTCATTCTGCCGGGCGGGTTCCCGGCGTCGAATCCCGACGCCCGTGTCGCTGCGTGGCCGGTTGCGGGGCCTCTGCCCTGTTTGTCGGTTGCCGAGGATGTGGAGAACGCCGCAAGGATTCCCCACAGCCCATATGCAAGCGATCCAATCTTGGATTGTTCATGCTTCCCCTCCCGTTTTCTTTCCCCATTGGCCGGCGAGCCGCGCGGCAACATTGCCGATATCGCCGGCTCCCACCGTAAGTACGACGTCTCCCTTGCGCACCAGCCCCAATAGCACTAAGGGCAGATCCGCGATCGGATCGACGAACACCGGGTCCACCTGCCCTCGCAGGCGTATCGCGCGACTCAGGGACCGCCCGTCAGCACCCGGGATCGGGTTCTCTCCCGCCGCATACACCTCACTCAGCAACAACACATCGACCTGCGATAGGACCTTCACGAAATCCTCGAACTGCTCCTGGGTGCGGCTGTATCTATGGGGCTGAAACACCAAAACGATACGTCTCCCCGGCCACCCGTCTCGCGCCGCAGCCAGGGTGGCCGACAGTTCCCGCGGGTGGTGCGCATAATCATCGACCAGCGTCAGCGCGACGCCGTCCGGCAGAGTGGCCTCCGTCGTCTGGAAACGCCTCCCGATGCCCTGGAACCCGGCCAGGGCACGCCGAACGTCCTGGTCCGCGCAACCCAGCTCGCGGGCCACCGCGAGCGCCGCCAAGGCGTTCAGCGCGTTGTGCCGCCCCGGCAGATTGAGGGTAATCTCAAGGGCGGATGTGCCGTCACCGAAGCTGACGGCGAAGTGCGTCTGCAGACCATCCTGGTGCAAACCGCTGCCACGCACGTCGGCGTCGGCGGAAAAACCATAGGTGAGCACCGGGCGGGCCAACTTCTGCAGCAGGTTACGGACCTCCGGGTCATCGATGCAGAGCACCGCTAGGCCGTAGAAAGGCAGGTGGTGCAGGAACTCGACGAAGGTCTCCCGAAGACGCTCGAAATCGCCCCCATAGGTCGACATATGGTCGGCATCGATGTTGGTTACGACTGCCAGCATCGGCTGCAGGTAGAGGAAGGAGGCGTCACTTTCATCCGCTTCCGCCACCAGGAACTGACCGGCCCCGAGGCGGGCGTTCGCCCCCGCGCTGTTCAAGCGCCCGCCGATCACGAAAGTCGGATCCAACCCTGCCTCGGCCAACAGGCTCGCAATGAGGCTCGTGGTCGTGGTCTTGCCGTGGGTCCCAGCGATCGCGATGCCGTAACGAAAGCGCATCAATTCCGCCAGCATTTCAGCGCGCGGTACCACCGGGATGCGCTGCGCGCGGGCGGCAACCACCTCCGGATTGGTCTCACCGACCGCGCTCGAGATCACCACTGCGTCGCAGCCCATCACGTGCTCCGGTCGATGACCTAAGTGAACCCTCGCGCCGAGTTCGCGTAGACGCCGGACCGCGGACCCGTCGCGTACGTCGGAACCCGAAATCCGATACCCGAGGTTGAGCAGCAATTCAGCGATCCCACTCATCCCGGTCCCGCCGATGCCGACGAAATGCAGATCCCGAATGCGCCCCATAGAGTCTCCGGCGAAGCGTCGTACGGCGAATTCAGGTCCACTCACCGCGCCACCTCCAGACAGGCCCTGGCAACGCTGGCGGCGGCATCGGCTTGCGCCAAGCCGCGAGCGGCTCGCGCCATGTGCAACAGCCGGTCCCGGTCACTCAACAGGCTGCGTAGCTGGTCGGCAAGGACCTCCGGGGTCATCGCGGCCTGGCGCAGCATGACCGCCGCCCCTGCCCGCACCAGCTGTTCCGCATTCCGCGCCTGGTGGTCGTCCACCGCGTGGGGATAGGGCACGAGAATCGCGCCGACTCCAGCCGCCTCGAGCTCGGACACCGTGAGAGCGCCGGCGCGGCAGATCACCAGATCCGCCCACGCATAGGCCGTGGCCATGTCGTGGACGAATTCGCTGACCTCCGCTTCCACAGCATGCGCCGCATAGTCACGACGAGTCTGCTCGAGCTTTCCTTTTCCCGCCTGATGGCGGACCTGGGGCCGCAACTCCGGTGGCAATAGGGCAAGCGCCTGCGGGATCGCCTGGTTCAGGGCCTGGGCGCCTTGGGATCCCCCCACCACCAACAGGTGCTTGGGTTCGCTCCGACCGGCGAACCGCTGCTCGGGGGGCATCAGACCTGCGATCTCGGCGCGCACGGGATTGCCGCAGCTGTGGGCTCCGCGCTGCACGGGGAAGCTCCCGGGAAAGGCTTCCAGCACCCGGTTGGCGATGCGCGAAAGCCAGCGGTTGGTCAAACCCGGTACCGCGTTCTGCTCGTGGATCACCAGCGGGACGCCGAGCAGCCGTGAGACCAGCCCGCCAGGCCCGGTCACGAAGCCCCCCAGACCCAAGGCCACCGCGGGCCTGCGGCGCCGCAGCACGCGCGCGACGCACAGCGCCGAACGCAGCACGACCACGGGCGCCAGCAACCAGCGGGCCCATCCGCCGCCGCGCAGGCCGCGCACCGGAACCCACTCCATGGGATATCCGAACTCCGGCACTGCCCGCGCCTCGAATCCTTCGCGCGTGCCGAGCCAGAAGACCTCCGCCCCCTGCTCCCGCAGCACATCGGCAACCGCCAATGCTGGAAACACGTGGCCGCCGGTGCCGCCCGCCATTACCATCACCCGCGTCGCCATGGTTTCCTCCCTGCAACCCCGGGCGGCTCGGCTTCGCGCACCTCGTAATCGATGCGCAACAACAGGGTAACGATGACGCAGGCGACAATGATGCTGTTTCCGCCATAACTCATCAGCGGCAAGGTAAGGCCCTTGGTGGGCAGCAAGCCGACATTGACCCCGATGTTGATCAAGGCCTGCATGGCGACACCCAATGCGAAGCCATAAGCGACAAAGGCCGAGAATACGCGACCCAGTCTTTCCGCGGCGGCGCCGATGCGAAAGGCGCGCCAGGTGATAACAGCGAACAACAGCAGGACGGTGAGGGTGCCGAAGAAGCCGAACTCCTCTCCGATCACCGCCATCAGAAAGTCGGTGTGCGCCTCCGGCAGATAAAATTGTTTCTGAATCCCATTTCCCAGACCGACACCGAACCACTCGCCACGACCGAAGGCGATCAAGGCCTGGGTCAACTGGAAGCCACTGTCGTAGGGATCGGCCCAGGGATCGATGAAGGTCGTGATCCTCTGCAGGCGGTAGGGGGACCAGATCACCAGACCCGCTAGCGCGGTTCCCGCCAGGCCGAGCAGCATTCCGAACTGCCATACCGGTACGCCGGCAATGAACAACATGCCGAGAGCGGTGGCCAACAACACAGCGGTCGTACCAAAATCCGGTTGCGCCATAATCAGGGCACATGCCAGGGCGAGCAGGATCATCGGCTTGGCGAACCCCCAGAAAGAAGTGGTCACCTGCACCTGCTGGCGCACCAGATAGCCGGCGATGTAGATCACCATGAACAGTTTCATCAACTCCGAACTTTG
>JAHEIA010000072.1 GCA_024639625.1 Chromatiales bacterium | reverse complement strand
CCCCTGGCTTTCAGCCTGTTCTTAGCGTCCGTCCAGTCGCTAACGGCATCGTTAGTAATGAGTATTAGGGGTGGGGTTGCAGGAGCGTCTGTGGCAAGGATGCCACGGTCGAGCGACAGGGATGTATTCACCGCATATCCTGCAGCCCCAAGCCGGATGCGCGAACAGCATACGGCCCAGTTCAGCCGGCGAGCCTGGCTGAGTCTCAGGAATCAGGAACGGCCTTGCGCGGCCGGGCCTCGAAACCATCGCGGGGGGATGGAAAGAGGGCGCTAATCGGCTAATCTCTTAGGTTGGCGCAGGCCCATCCGATTCGTCTCCTTCCCTGCCGCAACACATCATGGCAAACGATCTGATCCGTGTCCGAGGGGCGTCACAGAACAATCTCCAGCAGATCGACCTGGATCTTCCTCTCGGCGAGTTGATCGTCATCACCGGGGTCAGCGGATCGGGCAAATCATCGCTCGCCTTCGACACCATTTACGCCGAGGGGCAACGGCGCTACGTGGAAACCTTTTCTCCCTACGCTCGCCAGTTCCTCGACCGCATGGACCGGCCGCGGGTCGAGCGCATCGACGGCATCCCTCCCGCTGTTGCCATCGACCAGACCAACCCGGTGCGTACGTCGCGGTCGACCGTCGGCACCATGACCGAACTGAGCGACCACATCAAGCTGCTGTTTGCGCGCGCGGCGCGGCTGTTCTGCCCGGGCTGCGGGCGCGAGGTCGAGCGCGACCTCCCGGAGAACATTCTGGCCCATCTCTATAGCCATTTCCGGGAAGGCGCCCGTATCCAGATCGCCTTCCCGCTGGCGTTATCCGGGAAACTCTCGGCACAAGAGATCGAGGGCTTCCTGGCCAACCAAGGCTACACCCGGGTGCAGCGCCTGCCCTGCGGCGGGATGGAGGTAGTGCAGGACCGTACGCGCCTCGCGCCGGACAACCGGGGCCGTGTGATGGAAGCGCTGGAACTGGCGATGCAACACGGCCGCGGACAGCTGAGCGTATACCCGCTGGACGATCAACGCCGGACCGGCGTGCCGATGCGGTATTCCGCGCACCTCCACTGTCCTGACTGCGACATCCATTTCCGTGAGCCCGTCCCCAATCAATTCTCCTTTAACTCCCCCCTGGGGGCTTGTGAGACGTGCCGCGGATTCGGCCGTGTCATCGGAATCGACTGGGGGCTGGTGATCCCGGATGCTGGTAAAAGTCTGCTCGACGGCGCGGTGAAACCCTTCCAGACCGACAGCGCCTGGGAATGCCAGGAGGACCTGTTGCGCTACGCGGCGCAGCGTGGGATCCCCACCGATACCCCCTGGAGTGCACTGAGCGGCGCGCAGCAGCAATGGGTCATCGACGGCGAAGGTACCGCTAACGGCCGCCGCTGGTACGGAATCCGGCGTTTTTTCGAGTATCTGGAATCCCGGGCCTACAAGATGCACGTCCGGGTATTGCTCTCCAAATACCGCGCCTATGATGTCTGCCCGGCCTGCGGCGGCGCCCGGCTGAAGGACGAGGCCTTGTTCTGGCGCATCGGCACATGCCGTGATGCGGACCGAGTCTTGCGCCCGAACGAGCGCTTCCGGCCGCTGTCGGTTAGCCTTGCGCCCGAGGCCTTCGCCGCCCTGCCCGGCCTCGGAATCCACGACCTGATGTGCCTGCCCATCACTGGCAGCCGGGCTTTCCTCGACGCGCTGCAACTGCCGGCACCCCTCGATCAGACAGTGGACCTCCTGCTTGGTGAGATTCGGTCCCGTCTGCGCTATCTCGCCGATGTCGGCCTCGGCTACCTCACCCTGGACCGGCAGTCGCGCACCCTGTCGGGAGGCGAGGTGCAGAGAATCAACCTGACCACCGCCCTGGGCACCTCGCTGGTCAATACCCTGTTCGTACTCGACGAACCCAGCGTCGGTTTGCACGCCCAGGACATGCAGCGCGTGGTCGGTGTGCTGCACCGACTGCGTGATGCGGGCAATACCTTGCTGGTGGTCGAGCATGATCCGGAGGTGATGCTGGCGGCAGACCGAGTCATCGACATGGGACCAGGACCCGGCGCCGCGGGCGGCCGAGTGATCTTTGCCGGCAGCCCTTCCTCCCTGCTGCAGGCCGCGGGCTCACTCACTGGCGGATACCTTGCGGGAAGAAACCGCGTGGCGGCCGCCCGCACGTCGCATCCGCCCGATGACGCTACCGAATGGCTGAGCGTGCTCGGTGCCGCCGAGCACAACCTGAAGCAGATCGATGTGCGCATCCCCCTCAAGCGCCTGGTCTGTGTAACCGGGGTTTCCGGCTCCGGAAAATCCACCCTGGTGCAAGACGTGCTCTATAACGCCTTGAGCAAACATCAAGGCAAGCCCCATGAACCGGCCGGTGCGCACCGCTGCATCCAGGGGCAGCACCTGGTCGACGAGGTCGTGCTGGTCGACCAGTCGCCGATCGGCCGCACCTCGCGAGCCAACCCGGCCAGCTATGTCGGAGCGCTGGAGGGCATTCGCAAGTTGTTCGCCAAGGTCCCGCTGGCCAAAGAACGCGGCTATAGCCCGGGCACTTTTAGTTTCAATTCGGGCAAAGGTCGCTGCCCTACCTGCGGTGGATCCGGGTTCGAGCACGTGGAGATGCAGTTCCTCTCCGATGTGTATCTGCGCTGCGCGGACTGCAACGGCAAACGCTACCGACACGCGGTGCTCGAGGTGAAAGTCGGCGACTCGAGCATCGCGGATGTACTGACGATGACCGTTACCCAGGCCATGACGCGCTTCGGCGATCACCTGGAGATCCGGCGCTCCCTCGAACCGCTGCAGTCGGTGGGGCTGGGCTACCTAACACTCGGCCAACCGGTGCCCACCCTTTCCGGGGGTGAGGCGCAGAGACTGAAACTGGCCGGCCACCTCGCGAAGCGCAAGAGCCGCCGCAAGCAACGTGTGCTATTCCTTTTCGACGAGCCGACTACCGGCTTGCACTTCGCCGATATCAGCGTCCTGCTGCAGGCATTCGACCGCCTCCTGCGCAGCGGGCACTCCCTACTCGTGATCGAACACAACCTGGACGTGATCAGCGCTGCTGACTGGTTGATCGATCTCGGTCCCGGCGGTGGCGCTATGGGTGGCGAGCTGCTCGCCCAAGGCAGTCCGCAGCAGATTGCCGCGACGCCTTCGAGTCTTACCGGAGAGGCCCTGCGCCGCTACCGCCAGGCGGTCCCGGCACAGACGGCCCCGGCTGGGGCCGGTGTTGCCGCGAGAGCGGCTGCTCGGGACGATGGTTACATCCATATCGTGCACGCCCGTGAGCACAATCTGAAGAATATTAGCCTGCGCCTCCCGCGAGACACCTTCAGCGTCATCACCGGGGTTTCCGGCTCGGGCAAGAGCACGCTGGCGTTCGACATCCTGTTCCAAGAAGGCCAGCGGCGCTATCTGGAATCCCTAAACGCCTACGCCCGGCAGTTCGTGCAACCTGCGGCGCGACCTGCGGTCGACGCAATCCATGGAATTCCACCTACCGTAGCGATCGAGCAGCGCACCAGCCGCGGCGGCTACAAGAGCACCGTAGGCACCTTGACCGAGATCCACCACTTCCTGCGGCTCCTCTTCGTCAAGCTCGGCGTACAGTACTGTCCCCACTGCGCCATCCCGATTCGGCCGCAGAGCCGCGAGGCGATCGCAGAGCACATCATGGCGGATTGGGGCGGACGCCGGATCGGGATCTTCGCGCCGCTGGTCATCGCGCGTAAGGGCTATTACACCGACCTCGCAAAGTGGGCGCTGCGCAAAGGGCACTATCTGCTGCGGGTCGACGGCGAACCGATATCGACCGATCCGTGGCCGCGGCTTGACCGCTATCGCGAGCACAACATCGATCTACCAGTCGGCGAAATCGCGCTCGAAGCTGGATCCGAGTCCGCACTTCGGGCTTTGCTCGACACGGCGATCGAACAGGGAAAGGGTACGCTGCGGCTGATCGAGTTCGAAACCGACGGAACCTGGAGCCCGCAGGAGACCAACTTCTCCACCCTGCGCGCCTGCCCGGGCTGCGGACGCGGCTTCGAAGAGCCGGATCCACGCCTGTTTTCCTACAACTCGAAACACGGCTGGTGCCCTAGCTGCTTCGGCACCGGAGCGGAGCTGACCGGATTCGACGCGGAGCAAAGCGGCGAGGAGGGCGAATGGCTTACCCAACCGGCAACCCCGCCTCCCTGTGCCACATGCTCGGGAAAACGCCTGAGCAGCGAGGCTCTTGCCGTCTACTTCAAGGAATGGAGCATCGCGGATTACTCTGCCTGCTCGGTCAGTGAGGCACTGCAGGCCTTTACAAAGATCGAGCTGAAGGGTCGCGAGCGGGCCATCGGCGAAGACCTCATCGCCGAGATAGCCGCCCGACTCGGCTTCCTGCAGGGCGTGGGACTGGGCTACCTGGGCCTGGATCGGGCCGCTCCCACCCTTTCCGGCGGCGAAGCACAGCGCATTCGACTCGCCGCGCAGCTCGGCTCAAACCTGCGCGGCGTCTGCTATATCCTCGACGAGCCGACGATCGGCCTACATCCGCGCGACAACCGGCTGCTGCTGGATACACTGGGCAGACTCGCCGCCAAGGGCAACACCGTCGTCGTCGTGGAACATGACGAAGACACCATACGCCGCGCGGAACACCTGGTGGATCTCGGTCCCGGCGCTGGAGCGGACGGCGGGGCGATCGTGGCCCAGGGTACGCTTGCGGATGTGACCGCGAACCCGGGCTCGCTGACCGGGCACAGCCTGCTCAATCCTGTGCAACACCCGACACGCGGCGCTCGCCGAGCGATCGCCGCGGCCGCCGAGTTGGCAATCCAAGAGGCCCACTTATACAACCTCAGGGACCTGCAGGTGCGCCTGCCGCTGGCGCGTCTGGTGTGCGTGACCGGGGTATCCGGCTCCGGCAAGAGTACGCTGGTGCGCGGAGTCCTGTATGGCAACCTGGGCCCTCTGCTCGCGCAGCGACGCTCCGCCGGAGAACTCCGGGAGCCCCCGCTGCGCGCGCGGGGTTGCCGGCGCATCTGCGGATGGCAGGCAATCGACCGGGTGCTCGAGGTGGATCAGACCCCGATCGGCAAGACCCCGCGCTCCTGCCCCGCCACCTACATCGGCATCTGGAATCGGATCCGCAATCTATTTGCAGCGACGCCGGAGGCCCGCCTGCGCGGTTACTCGGCCGGGCGGTTCTCCTTCAACACGCGAGGTGGACGCTGCGAGGTGTGCGATGGTCAGGGCTATAATCGGGTCGAGATGAGCTTTCTTCCGGACGTCAAGGTCCCCTGCGAGGCCTGCGCCGGGGCTCGCTTCAACGAGGAGACGCTCGCGATCGACTACAAAGGAAAAAATATCGGCGAGGTACTCGCGATGTCCGTGGATCAGGCGGTCGAGTACTTCTCGGCGCACCGCTCGCTGCTCCACGCGCTCACTCTGCTGCAGGATGTCGGTCTCGGCTACCTGAGCCTGGGCCAGCAGAGTCCAACCCTGTCCGGCGGCGAGGC
The DNA here is from genome assembly GCA_024639625.1 of Chromatiales bacterium. Taxonomy (GTDB): domain Bacteria; phylum Pseudomonadota; class Gammaproteobacteria; order Chromatiales; family Chromatiaceae; genus JAHEIA01. The sequence continues at coordinate 4,020 of JAHEIA010000072.1, read as the reverse complement.
GCAGCGGATCAAGCTGGTCGCCGAACTGGCAAAAGCCGCAAAGACACCAGCCCGCCCCGGCGGCGCCGCGGCGCTGAAGGCCAACATGTACCTCCTCGACGAACCCACCATCGGGCTGCACATGGCCGATGTAGCAAAATTAACCCGAGTGTTACACCGGCTGGTGGACGCTGGGAACAGCGTCGTGGTGATCGAACACAACTTGGACGTAGTAGCGGAAGCCGATTGGGTCATCGACCTCGGGCCGCAAGGCGGTGCCGACGGCGGCCGGATCCTGGTAGAGGGACCTCCGGAAGAGGTCGCGAAAGCCGGGCACTATTCGGCAACCGGCGCCGCGCTACGGGAGTTCTTCTCGCGTAAATCACCGGGCGGTCGGGCCTGAGCCTGAAGCGGACGGCGTATCTGCAGCGGCCTCAGGCTGAGACAGAGCTCGACGATCCGTGCTCAAACCCGATGTTGTGCGGCAGGTGTCCGCCGCTGTGGAACCCGCGGGTCGGGCGTTTCAGGTCCACCAAGTGAACGGCGCGCGGGTCCGGCTGGCGGTCGACCGTCTGCGGGAACGGCCTGACGCAGCGTAGCCAGCGCGGCGGCAGCAGTTCAGGACAGGCCTAGCGGGCAGACTCCGTCGCGGAAGGCCCCGCTGCGCAGGTACTGCGCGATGCTATCCGCCGACATCGGTTTAGCGAAATAGAATCCCTGCATCTGCAGGCAGCCCCGGGAACGCAGAAAGCGGAGTTGCTCGATGTTCTCCACTCCCTCCGCCATCACCTCCATGCCGAGGCTAGCGGTCATCGCGATGATGGTCTCCACGATCGCTGCGTCCCCCGGATCGGCGCTGATATCGCGCACGAATTCCTGGGCGACCTTGATTCGATCGATGGGGAAGTCTTTCAGGTAGTGCAGGGAAGAGTAGCCGGTACCGAAATCGTCGATGCTCAGACGCAGCCCCATGGCCTTGAGTGTTTGCAGGGTTCCTACCGTCGCCTTCGCGTGATCCATCAGCATGCTTTCCGTGAGTTCCAGCTCCAGGGAGCCTGGCGCAAGCCCGGTCGTCGCCAGTACCCGGTGCACCGTTTCGGCAATATCTCCCTGTTTGAGCTGGAATGCAGAAAGGTTCACCGCGACCGTCAACGAGGGGGCTCCGGCTGCTTGCCACTCCTTGACCTGAGCACAGGCCTGGGACAGGACCATTTCCCCCAGCGGAAGGATCAGACCGGTCTCTTCAGCCAACGGGATGAAACGGCGCGGCGGAACCATCCCAAGCTCCGGGTCGCGCCAACGCACCAGTGCCTCAACCCCGGTCACCCTTCCCTTGGCCACGTCGAGCTGCGGCTGATAGAACACATGAATCTCCTGCTCCCGGAGCGCCCTGCGCAGTCGCGTCTCCATATCGAGGCGCTCGGACGCGCGCCGGTTCATCTCCGCGGAAAAGAACTGGTAATTGTTGCGGCCCCTTTGTTTCGCCGCATACATCGCCATATCGGCATTGCGGATCAGCGTATCCGCCTCGTCGCCATCGATGGGAAACAGGGCGATCCCAATGCTGCAACTGGTGTAGATCTCCCGATGATCGAATTCGAAGGGTTCGGCAAGCTGCTCCATGACCGCCTTGGCGACGCGGACGGCGTCCAGCCCATGCTCGATCATGGGGAGGATCACTACGAACTCATCTCCCCCCAGGCGACCGACCGTGTCCGATTCACGGACACACCGCAAAAGGCGATTACCGACCGCCTTGAGCAGCCCGTCTCCTACGGCATGCCCCATCGAATCGTTGATGGGTTTGAAGCGATCGAGGTCGAGGAACAGTACGGCCACGCCATGGTCGTCCCGCGCCGAGATCATCAGTGCCTCCCGAAGGCGGTCCTGCAACAAAGTGCGGTTCGGCAACCCGGTGAGGGTATCGAAGAATGCCAGACGCTGGACTTCCTTCTCGGCCCGTTTCCGTTCGCTGATGTCATCGAAAACGGTTGCGAATCTACGCGGTGCCGGAGAAAAGACCGAGACACTGAATACCCTGCCCATCGGCTGGAAATCGGCCTCGAAGGAAGAAGGAACACCGGAAGTCGCCACCCGAGCGAACTGCGTCAGGTAAGGCGCATCTCCTGCACCGTAGACTTCGGAACCCTTGCGGCCCAGTACGGACTCCCGATTGAGACCCAGGATCGCTTCGTAGGAGGGGTTGACGTCGAGAATCAGGTAATCGATCGGGCGGCCGTCGGCGTCCAGGAGCAACTCGTGCAGAGCGACACCTTCACGCATGGTGTTGTAGAGGGAGCGATACCTTTGCTCGCTCTCCACCAGCGCCTGCTCAGCGCGCTTCCGCTCGCTGAGGTCGATAAAGCTCTCCAGGTAGTGCCGCCTTCCCTGGAGCTCGATGGAGGTGACGGTCTTGAGGACCGGGATGGAGTCCCCGTTCGGCCGCAGGAGCCGGCGCTCCGAGTTGTCTCCCCGGCACTCACAGTGCTCGATTGGACACCGGCCGCGCTCGGCCCGGCAGATATAATCATGGCACACCGAACCGAGCAGATTCTCCCGGGTCTCCTGAATCATGGACAGGGCGCTGTCGTTGACGTCGCGAATGACATGGGTCTCTGCATCGATAACAAGGATGCCGGCTGGCACCGAGTTGACGATGATATTCAATCGCGACTCTGCCTCGCGCAATGACTGCTCGATCCTGCGCCGGCCGGTAACATCGGTAAATACCAGCACCACCTTCGAGAGCATTCCCGTCTTGTCCCTTACCGGAGTCCCGACGACATGGAAGTGACGGTCCCCAAAGCCGAAGTCGCTCTTTTCCAACCGCTCGTCATTGCGGCAGATCTCCTCCAGCAGGTCCGCGATACCAGTCGACCCGCTTGGGTCGAGCAGCTGTGGAAGTTCGCCCTGCTCGACAGCCAGCGCATCAGCGAAGAAAAAGACCCGGCCCTGGGCGTTGAAGGATTGCAGGCGGAATCCGCGGTCCACCACGAGAATGGCAGCGCCGGCGGAATCGAAGATCGCGTGAATCTCGTCCCGTGCCAGAGTCAGCGCGTCATTGGTGTCCTGCAGGTGTTCCAAGACTTGCACGAACGCATCGGCGACGATCCCTATGGGGTCAAGGGAGATCAGGGACTCGTTGTCCAGTTCTTCCGGCTTCAGCGGCCAGGTGCCGATCACCTTCAGCAGTTGGTCGACTTTCTCGCGGATATAGACAAAGGCATTTTGTTCTGCGGCCTGGGCAGACTGGTTGTCCTGGCGCAGACGTTCGATTTCCCGATGCGCCGCTGCAAGCGCCTCTGGCAGTGCGACTCCCGTTGTTCTGTGGGTCGGTTCCATGCGCTGGTTCCGGGTCCGTGCAAGCCCGCCGGGCTAGGCGCCCCTGACTCGACTGCGGATCTCCACGAGATAGTGTCCCTCACTCTTGGTTACCTCGACCGCATAACCCATATTGGTGAGCGCGTCCGGAATCGTAATCGTCGAGTCCCGGTTGTCTGTCCGCACGCGCAGACGAGCCGACCCGGCCTTCAACTCCTGCTTGCGTTCATTCACCTCGCGCAAGGTGATGAGCAACGCCGATGGGCAGAGCTGCCCTCGGATATCGAATTCGATCACGCTGACTGCGGCCGCACCTTCGGCCACGGTTGTTTCCTTCGCACCGATCACTTGATTGCTCCGTGGCGCAGGACTACAAGCGCCAAGAGACGGCTGCCAAGCCACGCACCGGGAAATAGCCCGGCGAGGAACAACAGACTCTGCATGGCGAGGATCGGCAGTCCGCCGAACAGGTGCCAGACGTTGCACGCCGGCGTCATGCGCGCCGCCAATCCCATGATCAGACCGCCGCCGAGGGCCAGCAGGTACTGGCTGAGCGGTACCTTGAAGTAGAAACGGAACTCGCGCACCAGGAGCGCAGAGACCCCGCCCCCGAGAACGATGCCCATGATCAAAGGGAATTGGATGGCTGCGATGGCATCCAACCGCGGCCCAGCGCCACCTTGCACAGAAGATCGCGCCAACGGCGGGACATAGTCCAGT
>JAHEIA010000480.1 GCA_024639625.1 Chromatiales bacterium | reverse complement strand
CGGGGCAGCCTGTCCGATCCCCAGGGCTGGTCGACCAACTGGAATCGCAGCTTCGAACTCCGGGCGGATGACCCCGGCGCGATGGTCCTGCTGCTCCACGGGATGTCCGATTCCCCCTACAGCCTGCACCACCTGGGAGAGCGTCTCCACAAGGCGGGGGCACACGTGCTCGGCCTGAGGATTCCCGGTCACGGTACGGCCCCGTCGGGGCTGGTCGAGGTCACCTGGAAGGACATGGCCGCGGCCGTTCGCCTGGCGATGCGCCACCTGAAGCAGCTGGGTGGCGATCGGCCCATTCATATCGTCGGGTACTCCAACGGTGCCGCGCTTGCGGTGAATTATTCACTGGCTGCGCTCGAAGACGAGTCTTTGCCGCGGGCTGACAGTCTGGTTGTCCTGTCCCCTGCGATCGGCGTGACGTCGGTGGCGGCGCTGGCTGTCTGGCAGGCGCGCCTCGGTCACCTGCTGGGGCTTGAAAAGCTTGCCTGGAACGCCATACAGCCGGAATACGACCCTTTCAAATACGTCTCCTTTGCGGTTAACGCCGGAGACCAGGTCTACCGGATAACCAGCGAGATCCAGACCCAGTTGGACACCCTCGGGCAGGTGGGCAAACTCGGGGAACTTCCGTCCATTCTGGCCTTCTCGTCCGTGGTCGACGCAACCGTATCGACCCATGCGCTGGTGCTGAACCTGTTCGAGCGGCTGCCTGCCGACGGACACGAGCTGGTGATCTTCGATATCAACCGCATGGCGGAGATAAGCCCGATCCTGAGCTCGGACCCGATAGAGACGGTCCATGCCCTGCAGGACAGTCCGGATCGGAACTTTACCTTGAGCCTTGTGACCAACGAGCACCCGCGGACCTACGATGTGGAGGTGCGCACCCGGCGGCCCGGAGAAAAAACCGAGGTTGAATCGGATCTCGATCTGGCCTGGTCAGAGGATCTCTACTCCCTCACCCATGTCGCCCTGCCGTTCCCGCCCAACGATCCCCTCTACGGCGGCCACCCGGACGACAAGGAGACGCTGCTCCATCTGGGTGATATCGCGCTGCGCGGAGAGCGGGGGGTATTGCGGATATCCGCATCGGATATGCTGCGGTTGCGGTGGAATCCCTTCTACCCTTATGTCGAGAGGAGAGTGCTCGGTTTCCTGGGGTTGAACGGGTCTTGAGTGCACGAGCATTGGGGAACGATCGTATTCTCTTTGAAATGGGGGGAGGTCTTTCATGTTGAATCGCAATCGCAAGTTGGTCGTAAGCCTTGTCTGCCTGGCGCTGCTGCTGGCGGGTTGCAGCGGGGCGCGCAAAATGATGCCGACACCCAATGTGCATCTCGATGAAAATCGTGATTTTTACGCAGAGTTGCATCCCAGGCTGAAAAGCACGGAAGTGCCCCTGTTCTTCATCACCGACCGTGCGTCCGAAAAGGACGAGGAGGGCAATCTCCGTTACGGCCATGTTCGTTCCTCATCGCTGGCCTTCGGCAGCGCCGTGGTGGATCTCGGTCGGAACATCTCCTGGGAGGAGCTTCTTGAAGCCAGCCGGACACAGCAGCGTTTGAAATCCGTAAACCTGGAGCTGCGTGAGGTAAAAGAGATCATTCGCGGCCCGGGAACACCCCTTCCTTACGCAAGGATAGACGGCAAAATCGTGGAAAGGCCGGATCTTGCCAAGCGGAACGAAGATACTACCCAGGCCTTCCGGCAGGCAATGATAGAGCAGTTGGAGCTGACCCCGCGCAAGGAGGTGTTCATCTATGTTCATGGCTACCACAATACCTTCGAAGATGCCGCTTTTGCGATGGCGGAACTCTGGCACTTCATGGGGCGGATCGGTGTGCCGATCATCTACACCTGGCCGGCAGGTTATCCGGGTTTGTTCGGCTATACCTACGACAGGGAGTCCAGCGAATTTACGGTCTACCATCTGCGAAAGGTCCTGAGTCAAATCGCAAGCATTCCCGAGGTGGAAAAGGTGCACCTGATCGCCCACAGCCGGGGAACCGATGTTGCGGTTAACGCACTGCGTGAACTTACCTTAGCGGCTCGTGCCGCAGGTATCGATCCCAAAGAGAAGTTCAAGATTCATAATATTATCCTGGCCGCGCCGGACCTCGATCTGCAGGTTGCCGAGCAGCGCATGGTGGGTGACAGGCTTGCCGAGACCGCCCATCGCTTTACCATCTACACCTCACCCAAGGATAAGGCTATCGGCGTTGCCGCCAAGCTGTTTGCAAGCCCACGGGGTCGCCTCGGGACCCTGGGTATGGAGCAACTGCCCGAGACGACAATCGAGGTTCTCAAATATGGCAGGGCGAACTTTGCGGTCGTCAATTTCTCGGGTGCCAGCGATACGACGCAGTCCCAGGGGGACCGCTATGGCCACAGTTATTTCCGCGATGCCCCCACGGTGAGTTCCGACGTGGTGTTGATACTGCGGGACGATCTGGATCCCGGGACGCCCGGGCGACCGCTGGAGCCTCTCGGGCTCAAGTTCTGGCGGGTGCCGCCGGGTTACCCAAGCCTGGAGCCCGGGCAGTAGATCTTCGCATTATCCAAATGCCCTCTCCTTCAGTGAAGTTTTCTACAGGAGGGGGACAGAGTGCACCGAGCGTAGGACTGACGAGGCGTAAGCCCGGTCCGGGGTGAAATGGTTTAATGATGAAACTTGAAAATTTTCTCGGGAAAATGAATCCGGTTGTTTTTCCCAGGGCCGGGTGTTTACTGGCCTGTGCTTTGGCATCTGCGGCGCAAGCAGGCATCGGTCCGGCATTGTCGGGTATAACGGCGCGTGCCAACGATGCGTCTAGCGTGTTCTCGAGTCCGGCGGGGCGGGTTAAAGGCGACTTCGATTTTTATCACGCCCTGGTTCTCGATGTGCAGTTGATCAAAAGATTTTGAATTTATTAAAATAAAAAAAGGGGTCGGTGACAGCTGAGGAGCTTTCTCC
>JAHEIA010000479.1 GCA_024639625.1 Chromatiales bacterium | reverse complement strand
CCGTCTTTTATAGACGAAGGAGGCCTTATCCGCGGTTTCGTTGCGTTCGAGCCAGCACTGCAGATGCGGCCGGAGCATCACGGGCGGTGTTCCCCATCGGAGCAGCGAGACAAGCAGGAAATGCGTGTTGAGAAAGCCGGGTTCTGCGGCGATCTGCTCAAGAACACGCGCCTCGTATCGCGCGGGATCGAAGGCATGTGCGCAGCGCAGGTGAATGTTGCTTGGGTGCGGCCAGGCAACGACGCTTGTCAGCGGCGCGTTCAGTGCGCATTCCGCCTTGGCGCGGGGGATTAGGTCGCGCCCCTTCAGCGCTGCCCATTCAGCGGCCCGCGCGATCGCCAAATGCGCCTGCGGGGTCTCCGCCAGACGGTCGCGCAATTCGGATGCCCCCGCTAGAAGCTCAATCAATTCGGCCGGGGGCAACAGGCGGCTTTGCGCAAGGGCCGGCAAGGCCGCAAGGGTTCTCACCCTGTCACGGCGCAGCAGAGCCTCGACTGCTTTCTGTCCCGAGAGTTTCTCGAACACCGGATGCGTACCCAGCCGGTCCACCGCAGCGAGGCAGCGGTCGAGCCGATCCTCGACCAGTGCTGCGCCCAGCAGCTGCTGCAGGCGTTCCTGTTCGTCGCCTTGCATTGCCGAAAGGTGCCGCGCCAGCATTGCATCTGCCAAAACATCATGGGCGGCCGAAAAGGCCTCGCCCTTCGTTTCAATCCAATGATCTGCCTGTAGTACCGCAAAGAGATCATTTTGCACCGCTGAGGAGGCACGGAATGCTTCCGCCTCGATCAAGGGCATTGGGAGCTGCACCGCAAGCCGCGCCAGAAGACGCTGCACCGGGTGGCCCGGAAAGCGGTCTTCGATGTGCTTGAGGCGCCGGGCCGACCATTCGGCAAAATCCTTCACCGCGGCAAGATTGCCAAACTGAGCCTCAAATTGTGCCGTATCGCGCTGGAACAGGAACCCGGCGAAGGCCGCCATAACCGGCAGGCCGGAACAGCTTTGTGCAATCGCTTCGACCTGCGTGATATTGAAATGCGAGAGTATTTTGCGCACCAGCCAACCATCATACCCTGTTGGTGCAGTGCCCCCGAGATTGTTCTCCTCCGTGTCGATCTCGAGGAGCCGGTCCGTCACCCGCTGGACCGAGCTCGACCGGCTCGAGGCAATCAGCGAAAGGCGGTGCTGACCCTCGTGGGCAAGCTGTTTCATGGCCGCCGGCAGTTGCTCCAGATCCTCGAATGCCTCAGCATAGTCGACGAAGAGGAGGATCCTGGCACCCTGAGCATGGCTTCGGAACAGCTGCGCAAGGTCGGCGGCGCGCGCCTTGCGCTCAAGCCGGACCGGCCACCAACCATGCGCTCGGGCAGCTTTGCAAAGCTCGATCGAAAGCCTGGTCTTGCCGATGCCGCCAGGACCAGAAATCGCACGCGCCCGCGACTCATTTTCCTGGGTCAGATGCTTCAGCGCGGTTTCGAAGTCGCATCGCCGTTACCGCCGGTCTCGGCCAGAAAAGCATCGCGCCCGAAATACGGCAATCTGTTGTTTTGGAGAAAACGCTTGAAGCCGGTTTCAGAGCCGAAGCTGAGTGTAATTTCTCCGTATCCCGGAGGGAGGCCGCCAAACCAGCGAAAGAAGAGCGGCGCAAAGTGGGCGGAATGCCCCACAAGATCGTCCCAGTAGCGCAGGTCTACTTCGATATCGCGCAGATGACCAAGCTCGTCATGCTTTGCCGACAGTTCCACGAAGAAGGCACGGATGGACTTATGCAGGATGTTCCGCTCGTCGACGCTGGCGGCAATCGCCGAGGTGACGAAGGTGTAGGTCTTCAGGTCCCCGTGCGATTTCAGCCAAGGACGGTATCTACCGCGTTTTTCGCCCGCACCTGCCGCTAGAGGTGGCAGGTTTTTGTCGAGATTGCTTTTAACCTCCGCCCAGCGTTTCGCAGCGGTTCCGTCCGTTTTAGAACCGATGAACTTGCATTCGACGATCTGGGTGGTTCTTTCATTCTTGTCGGTAAGATCAATCGCTCCATCGGGTCCCTTTGCCAAACCGGGGACGAAAGCGGTTTCAGGTGCCTGAATCCGTAAGAACTCATCGACGAAACGTTCGAATGCGTCGCCGTCGTTTTCGCGATAGAGAATACGGTCCTCGAATCGTTTCGCAAAAAAGTCCGGCATTTCCCATGTGAAATCTAGGAGTTTGAGGCTTTAGCATACTAAAGTATGCGGTGGGCGAACTAGTAAGCTGAAACGTGCCATTTTCGGCTGCCAACCGCGACGCCGCGCCACAAGTCAGTTTGCCGTCAACTCTGTAAACTGGGCAAAGGCACCACCATTCACAGAAGAATGGATTGGCTCCGGTTCCTCGCTGCACCTGACGCGAGTGACCGCTTCGGAAAACAAGGCGCGTATGAGTGAACGTCGGCTTTTTGGACCGTCGTTGTCGGTCGCGCGGCCAGAAGTCCCTGACTTAGAAAATTGCGCTCTCAGCGCATTGCTGTCCTTGGCGCGGCGCGTTGCGAATGTCTGGATCCCGCCCGTTCTTGACGCTCTTCCAGTTGCAGAATATCAAGATCTCTAACGCGGGTATGGTGTAATGGTAGCGCCCCAGCCTTCCAAGCTGGTCGTGCGGGTTCGATTCCCGCTACCCGCTCCAGAGTTTCATTTCCGACAGAATTCCTACAAAATGACGCTATGAACGATTATATCTGATTGCTTCTGAAGAATTTTTTGAGCAGGGCGCAATAGCCTTCCAAGCTCTTGGTGCGGGTTCGATTCCCGCTGCCCGCTCCAGCCTCCCAGATAACCCGGCCGGACCGCTGCGCGCGCCCTCAATAGGCCGCGCGCAGGAGCCCTTCGAGTTCGGCCTGCGAGAGCGCAACCGGGTTCCCCTTCATCGAACTCGACGCCTGTGCGGCCTCGGCGATGGCGGGCAGGTCGCCCTCCGCCACGCCCATCGCG
>JAHEIA010000071.1 GCA_024639625.1 Chromatiales bacterium | reverse complement strand
CACCGCATTCCGCGCGACATAGTAACGTTCGTGAAACGCCTCCACGTCAGCGCGCGTGATGGCGCTCAAGGACTCCTCGGTCCCGCCGCTGTAACTCGCATACGGATGATCGCCGTACACGTTGCGGTAAAATTCCTTCTGCGCGACACTCCCCGGCGACTGTTCACTCTTGCGCAGGCCCACCTGCATCGCCTGACGCTGGCGCTCGAGGTCGTCCGGAGCAAATCTTGGTTCCGCCATGACGGCGGCCAAGGTCTGCAGCGCGGTCTTCAGCGCCTGCTCTTCGGTGAGGCTGCGCAGGCTCACCGTCGCCATGTCGCGCAGCGCGTCGGTGGACAGCTCCGCCCCCACATCTTCCAGCCGCTCGGCGACCTGATCGGCGTTCCACGGTCCGGCGCCCTCGGAGAGCAATGAGTTCGTCAGCACCGCCAGTCCTGGCTCGTCTCCGTCACGGGCGCTTCCGGCGTCGAATACGACACGAACGTCCAGGATCGGCAGCTCGGGAGCGGAGACGAAGAGCACCCGAGCTCCGTTGCTGGTGCTCCAAGCCTGGATGTCGGGTCCCGCCCATAGGGTCTGCCACGGAAGCAGACTGAGCAGCGCTGCCGCGCACCAGAATCGCCACACGACCGAGAAGCGCTTGCTTTCAACGGACATGGCTTACCTCCCCTTGCGCCTGGGCCATTGCCGCGCCATCACCGAGCGGCAGGGGCACCAGTTCGGCGACGGTCCGGTTTTCCGGCACCAGATATTTCCGCGCCACCGACCGGACCTGCTCGGACGTAACCCGCTTCAGTTGTTCGACATGGGCGTCCAGATAGCGCCAGTCCAGACCGATGCTCTCCAACATGCCGATCTGCATGGCCTGGTAGTAGATCGAGTCCTGTTCGTAAATCCGCCCGGTAACGACCTGGGTACGCACCCGGGCCAATTCTTCCTCGTCTACCAGGTCGGTCTTCACCGCCTCGAGCTGCTGCAGAATCGCCTCTTCCAACTCGGCGACACTGTGCCCCGGCGACGGGATTCCGCTGACCGTCAGCATACCGGGCAAACGGGTGTAGGCAGAGTAGCCCGCACTCGCCGAAGCGGCGACGTGAGAGCCCCGAATCAGGTTGCGGCTGAAACGCGCGCTGCTTCCACCATCCAACACCGCGGCCAGCATCTCCAGTGCGTAAGGCTCCCAATCCTCTTGCCCCTGCTGAAGTACGGGCGTCTTATAACCCATGATCAGATAAGGTTGGCGCGCCGGGGCCTGAACCTTGATACGCGCCTCTCCCAGCTGTTCGGGTTCCGCCTGAGGTTTCGGCTCGCTCGCCGGCTCGCCTTGCAGCGCGCCGAAGTATTTCTTCGCCAATGCCAGTACCTGCTCCGGTTCAACATCGCCGACGACCACCAGCGTCGCGTTGTTCGGCGCATACCAGGTCCGGTACCAGGCCTGCAGGTCGTCCACTCGCAGCGCCTCCAGGTCGCTCATCCAACCGATGACCGGGTTGCGGTAGGGCGAGGCCCGATAAGCAACGGCATTGAATTGCTCGTAGGTCAAGGACTGCGGCTGGTCTTCGGTACGCAATCGCCGCTCTTCCTGCACCACTGCCAGCTCTTTCCTGAATTCCTCCTCCGGCAGGGTCAGGTTGCGCATCCGATCCGCTTCCAGCTCGAAGGCGATGGCCAGTCGATCCTTGGACAGCTGCTGATAATAGGTGGTGTAATCGCGTCCGGTAAAGGCATTCTCACTGCCGCCGTTGGCGGCGACGATACGCGAGAATTCTCCGGGTTCGCGCTGCTCTGTGCCCTTGAACATCATATGTTCGAGGACATGGGAGATGCCCGTGAGGCCGTTGTGCTCGTAGCTGGATCCCACCTTGTACCAGACCTGGGACACCACGACCGGAGCCCGATGATCCGGTTTCACCAACACCTGCATCCCGTTGTCGAGCAGGTACTCCTGGACCTCCTCCGCGGCAGCTGCGGGCAACCCGATCAGGCCGAGAAGAAACGTAAAACAGACAACAACCCTTTCTTGCATCACTCTATCTTCCTAGGTTGGGATATGGTGAACGGCTGTGAAATGGTAGGATGCGCAGGGACGATTGGGAGCCCGCCGGAACAACCGCTCGCATTCTTCCAGGTTGTTCGGCAATTGTCCAAAGGCCCTACGGATTCTACCCGTTGTACACACTACTGACAGACCGCGCCGTGTGAGGTTCAACCGCAGCGCAGGAAGCCGTTTTTTATGTTCCGAAAAAGCAGTAAATGGCAACCAGAAAAAGACCAGACAGAAGCCGAGCGGCGCGGGCTTTTCTCGCGCCTGAAGAGTCGTCTGGAGAAGACTCGCCGCAACCTGAGCGATCGGCTGGGTCAGTTGGTCCTTGGCAAGAAGGAGATCGACGCCGACCTGCTGGAAGAGCTCGAGACCCTGCTGCTCACTGCCGACGTGGGAGTAGAGGCTACCACACGGATCATCGATGACCTATCCGGGCGGGTCAGGCGCAAGCAGCTGGCAGATCCACAGGCCCTTAGCGGCGTGCTCAAGCAGCAGCTGTCTGAGATCCTGAACGGCAACCCATCCAAGCCGCTCCCGCCGCGCGGCGACAAACCGGTGGTCTTGCTCATGGTCGGGGTCAACGGCGCGGGCAAGACCACGACGATCGGCAAGATCGCAAAGCGCCTGCAGGGCGAAGGCCGGTCGGTGATGCTGGCCGCAGGCGACACCTTCCGCGCGGCGGCTGTAGAGCAGTTGCAGGCCTGGGGCGAGCGCAACAACGTAGCGGTGATCGCACAGCAGTCCGGCGCGGATTCCGCTTCCGTCGTCTATGACGCGCTGCAAGCCGCTACCGCACGCAAGATGGACGTATTGATCGCAGATACCGCGGGTCGCCTGCACACCAAGACCAACCTGATGGACGAGCTGGCCAAGATCGCCCGGGTCATGAAGAAGATCGACCCGGACGCCCCCCACGAGGTGTTGCTGGTGGTTGATGCGGGAACCGGGCAAAACGCCATCAGCCAGGCCGAGGAGTTCCATCGCGCAGTGGGTCTTACCGGCATCATCCTGACCAAGCTGGACGGAACCGCGAGAGGGGGCGTGGTTTTCGCGATCGCCGAGCGGCTGCACCTGCCCATCCGCTTCATCGGTGTTGGGGAAGGCATCGACGACCTGCGCGCCTTCGATGCGGAGGAGTTCGTCGCAGCGCTGTTCGAGCGCTGACCGGTCCACCGCGTCCCTATCCGCCGTGATTGAGTTCGAACATGCCAGCAAGCGCTACCCAGGGGGCCGCGAGGGGCTCATCGACGTCAGCTTCCGCATCGCCGCCGGCGAGATGGCGTTCCTCACTGGCCATTCGGGCGCCGGCAAGAGTACCCTGTTACGCCTGATTGCCCTGCTCGAGCGCTGTAGCCGCGGACAAGTGCGGGTCAACGGGCGCAACTTGGCCCGGCTGCCCCGGAGGCTGGTCGCCGCACACCGCCGAGAAGTCGGCATGATCTTCCAGGACCATCGACTGCTTCACGACCGAACGGTCTTCGACAACGTTGCGCTGCCCCTGGTGGTCGCCGGGCTGCGACACAAGGAGGTCCAGCGCCGGGTGCGCGCCGCCCTGGATAAGGTAGGCCTATTGAAGAAGGACAAGGCGCTTCCCATCACCCTTTCCGGAGGCGAGCAGCAACGCGTCGGCATCGCTCGCGCCGTCGTCAGCCGCCCACCGGTAGTGCTCGCGGACGAGCCGACCGGCAACCTTGATCCGGAGCTGTCGTTAGAGATCATGCGGCTATTCGAACAGTTCAATCAGGTGGGCGTCACGCTGCTCATCGCCACCCATGACATTAGCTTGATCTCCACTCTGCGCCACCGGGTGTTGACCTTGGATCACACCCGTCTCGCGGCGGACACAGGTGAGCGGCAGCGCGTATGACCCTGGGACGACATCTCCGTGCAAGCTACCAGGGCGCCGGCACCTGGGTCGCGCGCCACGCCCAGGTGGCGCTAGCCAGCTTGGGCCGCTTGGTGCGATCCCCCCTGTCCACATTGATGACAGTCTGCGTCATCGGGATCGCTCTTGCCTTTCCGGCAGGGCTCTACCTGGTGGTTCACCACATCCAGCAATTTGGCTCAGGATTCTCCGGCGCGCCCAGCGTTTCCGTCTTCCTGCGCTCGGAAGTGGATGCTGAGCAGCGCAGCCAACTTGCGGCCGAGCTGCGGCAGGCGGTTGAGGTCGACGGGGTCCAGGTGCTGTCGCCGGAACAAGCGCTACAGGAGTTCCGACAGTTCAGCGGATTCGGTGGCGCCTTCGACGCCCTCGAGGAAAACCCGCTGCCCGGAGTGTTGATTGTGGAAACCGCAGCATCGCTAGCCGCGCCATCGCGGGTGGAGGCGTTCGCCGAGCAATTGCGCAGCCGCGCAGAGGTCGAATTGGTGCAAGTAGACCTGCAGTGGGTGCGGCGTTTCCACGCCATCATGGACATCGCGGTGCGCGCGGTCGCGGTGATCGGCGTGCTCCTCGGGCTTGCGGTGCTGCTGATCGTCGGCAATACCGTCCGGCTCGAGATCGAGAGCCGACATGCGGAAATCGAGGTCAGCAAGCTGGTCGGGGCAACGGACTCCTTTGTCCGCCGCCCGTTCCTCTATGGCGGGTTCTGGTACGGGCTGTTCGGCGGCTTGATCGCTTGGGTCTTGGTCACGCTCTCCCTCTGGGCGCTCGCCGGACCGGTCCAGCGCCTGGCCGGGCTCTACGACAGTAATCTGGCCTTCGGCACAGGACCGCTCATCCTCCTGAAGTTGACCTTGACCGGTGCGTTGGTCGGCTGGGGGGGCTCCTGGCTCGCCGTCGGACGCCACTTGGACCGCATCGAGCCTCGCTGATTCCCGGGGGCGGAACAAATTGCCCGGATTTGTGCTCTTATAGCAAGAGCCTGAGGTACCGGCACCCGATCGCGGGTTGGCGACGCGCTTTGGCCTTGGATCAGGATCAGGTCCGCAGGCGCTTGGCACGGGCGAAAAAAAGATGGTAGACTTAATTCCATACTGAAATACTGAGGAATTTCCGAATGAGCAAAGAACTTGCGTTGAGCGGGATCCTGCCGACTGGAAGCATCGAGGCCTACATCAACGCCGCCCATCAGGTCCCGATGCTGAGCGCGGACGAAGAGCGGTCGTTAGCGGAGCGTCTGCGCGAGCACGGCGACCTGCGAGCCGCGCGTACGCTGGTATTGTCGCACCTGCGCTTCGTCGTGCGCATCGCCCGGGGCTATTCCGGCTACGGATTACCGCTCCCGGACTTGGTGCAGGAGGGCACGATCGGCCTCATGAAGGCGGTCCGCCGGTTCGATCCGGAGATGGGTGTGCGCCTGGTTTCCTTTGCGGTGCATTGGATCCGTGCCGAAATGCACGAATATATCCTGCGTAACTGGCGGATCGTGAAAATCGCCACCACCAAGGCGCAGCGCAAGCTGTTTTTCAACCTGCGCAGCTCGAAGAAGCGCCTCGGATGGTTTTCCAAGGCGGAGGTCGAAGATGTGGCGCAGCAGCTCGGCGTAAAACCCGAGACTGTGATGGAGATGGAAGCGCGGCTAAGCAACCAGGACGTCGCATTCGACATTCAAGAGGGGGACGACGAGGACCGCCGCGCAGTCGCCCCGGCCACCTACCTTGCCGACAACAGCACCGAGCCGGGTGCGCTGTTGGAGCGTGAGGACAGCGAAAGCGCGCAACGGGAGCGTCTCTACGCGGCGTTGGCACGGCTCGACGATCGAAGCCGCGCCATTCTTCAGGCCCGCTGGCTGGGTGAGGAGAAGCAAACCCTGCACGAACTTGCGGATCAATTCGGCGTATCCGCCGAGCGCATCCGGCAGATCGAGAAAAACGCCATGAGCAAGCTCAAGGGGCAGCTCGCCGCCTGATCAAGAATGCACGCGAGTCCCTCTCGAGCGGAGTGCGCTAGGAGGACCGGTCACGCAACGCGAGAACGACGCTCAGGAGCACGGCCAGGGCAACCAGCAGCAGCACCCCCAGGTTGCCGAACCGTGCATAGGGAGACATCCCCTGTCGCGGCTGGATCTCCGCGCTGAGCACGTGTTGCGCAAATGCCGGCGAGGTTGCAAGCAGTTCACCCGCCGGCCCGATAACCGCCGAAATCCCCGTGTTGGTGGAGCGCAGCAGATAGCGCCCGGTTTCGCGGGCGCGCATGCGGGCGATCTGTAGATGCTGGTGGGGCGCAAGGGAATCGCCGAACCAGCCATCATTGCTCGCATTCACCAGGAAGGCAGCCTCGGGCAAGGCCTCGATGACTTCCTCACCGAAGGCATCCTCGTAGCAGATCGTGATCCCCACAGCATGTCCCGCCGCCTGGACTAAGGGTTTTTCCGCGCGGCCGCGGCTGAAGTCGGACATCGGGATCCGTAGCCAAGTAAGCATCGGCTGCAGCAGTCCCTTCAGAGGCAGGTATTCTCCAAAAGGCACCAGGTGCCTTTTGAAGTAGACGCTGCGCTCCGCTCCCAGACTCAGCATCGCATTGTAGTAGCGAGGCGGCGACCCCTCGCGCACCGGAATCCCCAGCAGCAGGGAAGAAGCGTGCTCCCTGGCCTCCGCCTCGAGGGGCGCCAGGTACTCATCGTCCACCTCGCGGTAGAGCGCGGGCACCGCGGTCTCCGGCCAGACGATCAGATCGCTCGCCCAGTGACTACGGGTAAGGTCCCGGTAGAGCTCGAGCGTCGGCCAAAGCTGCTCGGGCCGCCACTTCATCTCCTGCTTCACGTTGCCCTGCACCAGGCTCACCTGGAGCGGCGGGCCAACGGGTTCGCTCCACGCCTGGCCACCGGCCAGGGCAGCCAAGCCCCAGATACCGAGCAACGCGAGCGCGCCCAAGGCACGCGGCCGCCCCGGCGCGAGCCAGATAAAGAGCAGCAGCCCGGCGCTCAATGCGACGGCCCAGCTAACCCCGTAGACCCCCAAGAGGGGAGCCAGGCCGGCGAGCAGCGTGTCGATCTGTGAGTAGCCGAGGGCCAGCCAGGGAAAACCGGTCAGGAACCAACCGCGAAACCACTCGCTAAAGACCCACACCGCGGGGTAAACCAGAAGCAGCCTCGGTGCCAGGGCTTCACCAGCGATGCGCTCGGCAAGCCAACCGGCGACGCCGAACAAGGCGCTCAGGGACAAGACGAAGGCCAGCGTGATCAGCATGGCGGCCGACAGACCCAGATTGCCGAACTGATTGATACTGACGTGAAGCCAGAAGACGCCGAAGCCGAGCAGCCCCACACCAAACGACCATCCGTAGAAGAATGCCCATCGGCGACCACCCAACTGCCAACAGCGAAACAGTACCAGCAAGGTCAGCAGCGCGATGGGAGGAAAATCGAAGGGTGCGAAGGCCAGCGTCGTCAACGCACCGGCAACCAGGCAAACGAATGCCAAGCGTTGCTGCGACAACCATTCGAGCCGCTTACTCATGGAACTGGTTCGATAACAGGCGAGCCGCGCACCCCAGATCGGCTTGGCCGAAGTTCCACACCGGGTCTCATACGCGCTGGTTCGCGCCGCGGCCGTGGGGTCACGTGTCTCGATAAGGGTCGGGAAAACCGAGAGCCGACAGCAGTTCGCTCTCGAGACCTTCCATCCGGCGGGCGTCGGCCTCGTTTTGATGGTCGAATCCCAGCAGATGCAGGACCCCGTGCACGACTAGGTGAGCCCAGTGCGCCAGTTCGTCCTTAGCGAGCTGCCGCGCCTCGGATCGCGCCAGCGGGACACAGATCGCCAGATCGCCGATCAGCTCCGACACCACGGGCGGCGGGGCGTGAAAGGGAAAGGACAGGACATTCGTGGAACCCGTTTTATGACGAAAGGTCTGGTTCAATTGTTCACTTTCCGCTTCGTCAACCAACCGTATCACCACCTCTCCACTGTCACGGCGGCCTTCGAGAGCCGCCGTCACCCAGCGCCGGAAGTGCGCCGCTTCGGGTACCGCGTCGCGCTCGACGGCCCCGTACTGGAGTTGCACCCGGATACTCACTCGGGCCGGTTCTCGTAGGTGTCGTAGGCCCCTACGATACGCTGCACCAAGGGATGCCGCACCACGTCCCGGGCGTTGAAGAACGTAAAGCTGATCCCTTCGACCTTGCTCAGCACTTCGATCACCTGGCGCAGGCCGGATTGCTGACCCCGCGGCAGGTCGACCTGGGTAACGTCCCCGGTAATTACCGCCGTGGAGCCAAAACCGATTCGCGTGAGAAACATCTTCATCTGCTCAGGCGTCGTGTTCTGCGCCTCGTCGAGGATGATGAACGAATCATTCAGGGTGCGGCCGCGCATGTAGGCCAGAGGAGCCACTTCGATCACGTTGCGCTCGATCAGCTTGGCAACGCGCTCGAAGCCGAGCATCTCGTACAGGGCGTCGTAGAGAGGACGCAGATAGGGGTCGATCTTTTGTGCCAGATCGCCGGGCAGAAAGCCCAGACGCTCCCCCGCCTCGACGGCCGGGCGCACCAGAAGAACGCGGCGCACGGAGTCGCGCTCCAGGGCCTCGACTGCGCAAGCCACCGCGAGATAGGTCTTGCCGGTGCCAGCAGGGCCGACACCGAAGTTGACATCGGATTGCAGGATACTGCTCAGGTAGGCCTGCTGGTTGGGTCCCCGCGGCCGAATCAGGGCGCGTTTGGTCTTGATCACGATTTCCGGCGTCTGCTCCTGGGCTGTGTCGAGCAAGGCGTCGACGCCGGATTCCTGCAAAAACAGATGCACACCCTGGGGAGTCAGCGCCTCTTCTGCCGCCGCGGCGTACAGTCCCTCCAGCACCTGCCGACCCGCCGCGATGGCGCGTGGATCCCCTAGCAAACGGAACCGGTTGCCCCGGTTGTTGATCTCTATGCCCAGGCGACGTTCGATCTGGCGCAGATGTTCATCGAACTGGCCACACACATTCGCCAGGCACTCGTTGTCTTCCGGCAACAATTCGAGATCGAGAGCGGAGGGTTTGCTTGCCACGCGTAGCTACCAGGCCAGAGGATCAGTGGGCGCGGTTCACGCGGACCGGGCCCCCGCGAGGGGGACGACCCGGCGCCCGCGCAGCGAATTCGGCAGCGCCTGCGTAATCGAAACATCGACGAACTGCCCGAGCAAGGACGCGGGTCCGTCGAAATTGACCACCCGATTGTTCTCCGTGCGTCCAGCCAGCTGTTTCGGGTCCTTGCGCGATGGTCGATCCACCAGCACCCGCTGTACGGTTCCGATCATCGAGCCACTGATCTCCGCCGACATCGCATCGATCCGCTGTTGTAGACTCGCCAGCCGCGCCTGCTTGACCGAACGCGCGACATCGTCCGGCAACGCGGCCGCGGGCGTGCCCGGCCGCGGGCTGTAGATAAAACTGAAGGAGTGGTCGAAGCCAAGCTCATCGATCAGACTCAGGGTTTGCGCAAAATCATCCTCCGTCTCACCGGGGAAACCGACGATGAAATCAGAGGAAAGCGACAGCTCCGGTCGAATCTCGCGCAGGCGTCGAATCTTCGACTTGTACTCCAGGACAGTGTGGCCCCGTTTCATCTGCGCCAGGATCCGGTCCGACCCGCTCTGCACCGGCAGGTGCAGATGGCTCACCAGTTCCGGCACCTCTTGATACA
>JAHEIA010000070.1 GCA_024639625.1 Chromatiales bacterium | reverse complement strand
ATATGCGCCCGGCTTTCGAGCGATACCGAAATCCGAGCGCATCGCGATTGGCCTGCAGCACGGGGCTAGCGCAACCCGGTGCGGCGTACATGCAAAGCCTGCGCGTTTCGTGTGGGATGCGGACTCGACCCCACGGGTCGCACTACTTCACCTCGGCTTCCGAGGGTTGCGCGGGTTCGGCGACCTTCGGGATCTCGGTTTCTACTACGATGAGATGGTCGACGACCTCGAAAAGCTCCTTCTGCCCGCCGGCGAGGGTGGCCGAGGAGCGGTAGGTCCCATCGACCACGATTGCCGGTACCCCGTCTAAGTCGTAGCGTTTGCTGAGATCCTGCGCCCGCCGTACCTGTGCATCCACAAAAAACGAATTAAAGGTGCGGCGGAATTCCTCTTCGGCGACCCCGTGTTGGGCAAACAACTTGGCGAGGGAGTCCTCATCCTTCAGCGGGTTCTTCTGTTCGTGAATCGCGCGGAATATTACCGGATGCATGCGGTCGAGTACGCCCAGTGCCTCGGCGGTATAGTAGGCGCGCGCGTGCAGCGCCCACTGCGCGTTCAAAATGGCCGGCATGCGGCGAAATTCGGCCTGCTCCGGCATGCCTTCAAGCCAGTGCTCGATGGCTGGCTCGAGATGCCAGCAGTGCGGGCATCCATACCAGAACAGTTCCAGTACTTCGACCTTGTCCCCGGTTTGCGTCGGGACCGGAGGCGTGATGCGAACAAACTCGAAGCCTTCATTCGGCTCCGAAGCCTGTAGCGGAGAGGTCACTGCCAGGGCCCAGATCAAGAAGGCGAGTTTGACGGGGTTAGGGGTACGCATAGATTCTATTCCTCGCGCGGATTGCAGGATTTCATTTATAGAACGACTTTGCTGGCCAATGAAAGTTCCAGCTGCAAAGGGTAACTGAATTCTTCCTCAGGGGGAAAATTAGGCGACGCCTCTCGCGCCGGCTCGGGCTGTTCGCCGAGCACCCGTAGGCTCCGCTTACGCAGGCTTTTCCGTTGGCGGACCGCGTTCTGGATTGCCTTGGCGGGCGGCGTGGCGACCGCTGTTCTTGTCTAGCTAGGGCGCAACGGCACTTTTCCACACAGGTCCAGTCCGTTTTAGTGGCCCGTCTCCTTTGCCGCGCCCGGCGGTGGGCCGAACCTGCAGCTGTCGCGGGTCACCGGTCGAGGGTGATGACCCGAATCAGGTCGGTGCCCCCCGCCTGTTGTCGGTAGCCCGCGGTCGCAACTATGATGTCGCCGGCGCGAAGGTAGCCGAGCTGCTTGGCCCTGTCCACGGCAAAATCGATCTTCGATTCGTCGCTGCGAGCCCCTGTGAAAAGCAGGGGGATGACGCCCCAGTTCATGGAGAGCCGGCGCGCCACCTGGGGGGAGGCTGTGACCGCCAGAATCGGGCATTCCGGTCGATGCTTGGAGGCGAGACGAGCCGAGAACCCCGTCTCCGTCAGGCTGAAGATGGCAGCCGCTTTGAGTTCCGTAGCCATGGCCACGGCCGCCTGGCTTACCGCCTCCGTTACCACGTCGCTCGGGCCGAGCAGTACCTTCTGCAGATAGCCGTACTCGCGCAGCGAGGCCTCGGCCCGCAGCGCCAGCGCCGCCATGGTGCGCACGGCCTGCACCGGGTAGCGGCCCGCCGCGGTCTCACCGGAAAGCATCAGTGCCGAGGAGCCGTCGAGGATGGCGTTGGCCACGTCGCTGGCCTCGGCCCGGGTCGGTTTCGGGTTATGCTCCATGGAGGCCAGCATCTGGGTGGCGGTGATCACCGGCTTGCCGTTGCTAACGGTGGTGCGGATGATCTTCTTTTGCATGCCCGGCACGTCCGCCAGCGGTAGCTCTACGCCCAGGTCGCCCCGCGCCACCATGATACCGTTGGCCGCCTCTACGATCCCCTCCAGGTTCAGCATTCCGGCCTTGCTTTCGATCTTGGCGATGATCGGGATCCGGACGCCGCGTTCCAGCAGGATCTCCCGCATGCGCAGGACATCCTCCGCGTTTTGTACAAACGACGCGGCAATGTAGTCGACTTCGTTGTCGGCAGCGAAATTCATTTCTCGCACCACATCGTCGCGCGTCTCGGGGCTTGCTGCCCCGAGCATCAACTCGGTGCCGGGAAGATTGACGCTCTTGTTGGCGCGCAGGGTCCCTCCATGGATCACCTGGCATTGGATGATGCCCGGTTCAATGGATTCCACTTCCAGCTCGATGGCTCCGTCATCGAGCAGGATCGGTGTCCCCGGGAGCACCTCCTGGTGCAATTTTCGGTAGGAAACGGCCACCCCCTCGGCATCGCCGATTCGCTGTTCCGTATAGAGCTGGAACCGGGCCCCGCGCACAAGATCTACAGAGTCTTCGGCCAGGGTGCCGGTGCGGATCTCGATGCCCCTGGTGTCGATCATGATGGCGATGTTCGCCTGCAGCTCAGCGGCGACGCCGCGGATGCGCTCGAGCCGGCTCTTGTGCTCTGCGTAGTCGCCGTGGGAAAGATTGAGCCGCGCGACATTCATACCGGCTTGGATCATCTCACGCAGGGTTTCCGGCGCGTCGGAGGCGGGGCCGATGGTGGCCACGATCTTGGTCTTGCGGATTTGCGGGCTCTGGCTCATGTGGACGGATTCCTTTGCAGGCGCGAACCCTGCGATATGCTGGGCAGGAATCGGCCGGCCGATCGGGGTGGCGGTTTGCCCGGGTTCTTGCCTGCGGTTCCCTGATCTGCCGAAGCGCGCCCCGGGAGAGGCAGTCCAAGCGGAACGACAGCAACAGCAAGCGATGCGGGCTCGGCGGCCCATTTTCCCGGACGGTGTCCGCCGAACGGGAAACGGGCCGACAGATTGTACAGCACCGCTCGACCCTAGGTCAGGTGCGGCAGAATCGACGCCCGAGTGTCTGGGTACCCGATGCCGGGCGCCCGGTTCGCGGGCGGACCGAGCGGGCTGGCTGTCGGGTCGCCTACACCGCACTGGCACGGGGTTGTATTCTAGTCGGCGATCACAACCAGCGGCACGTAGAGCTCTTCGGCGCTTCCCCCGCCGTGAACACCGTAGTGGATATAAGGGGTCTCCCCGAGGATCCAGTCTTTGAGTACATAATCGGACTGCATGAGCAACACGTAGTCTCCGACCCGGTCCATAAGGCCGGGGTGGGCTTCTCCGAGGCCCAAGAAACCGAGTGTCGCAAACTCCCCGCTTGGCAAGGCGATCGCATAGTCTGCTAGCTCCCTGTTTGCGTACTGTTCGAAAGCGTCTCGCTGGTCCGGGCGCACGTAGCAGTAAGCGGTCCTCGGTTCGCCGCTCAACGGCAGCCGCAGGGTCTCGCCGAGTCCGGGGTGCTGCTCCAACAGCAGTTGGTGCTGCGGGTTGGTGTCGATGAAGCCATGATCTGCGGTGACAATCAAACAGCTGTCGCTGCCGCGCAGTGTCCGCGCTAGAGAGCAGAGTGCGGCGTCGAGTTGCGCGAAATGACGGGCAACAGGATCGCCGCTGACGCCGAATCGATGCGCCAGCTTGTCGTACTCGGGCCAGTAGGCGTAGACATAGGTTGGCTCCTGGGTGTGGGTGACACAGGATCGGATGGTGTCCGCCATCTGCTGCAGGGTCTGGTATCCGCGAATCTCCGCTCCGGCGCTGAAGCTAGTATTGAAATCCGACCTGGCGATCCAGTCCGGTGCGACGACGAAGGAGTGGGCGTGCATGCGTTCGAATACGGTACCGACTCCGCTCAGAGAACGCGGCTCGATCCCTGTCTGTGCCAACGATACGCCGCCGCATCGGGGCCGGAATGGCAGCACCGCGAGCGTACAGGCGAGTTCTCGGAAGTAACTGAACCAGCCGGTAAAACCGTGTTGCAGGGGGGCGTATCCAGTGAAGAACGTCGGGATGGCGGTGGCTGTCGTTGGTGGATAGACCGACGTCATACGGCCTTCCAGTCGTTGTTCCAAGAAACTTCCGGCTCCGCGCGTGCGAAGGTATTCGTACCCCAAGCCGTCTATCACCAGCAGGATGGTGTTGCGGAAGCCTTGGATACGCTCCGGTTGCAATGACCGCAACGGCGGATATGGGCTCGCCTCGGAGCCAAAGGCCGCAAGCAGCGAGCTCATCAGGTTGACGATGCTGCCCCCGGAGTAGTCCGGTTTGCGTAGAGTCGACAGGAGTTCAGGCATGGGAAAGGGCGCTTGCAGGGCAAAAAAATTCCCGAGGTAATGCGGCCCAGATCTCCGAGCGGAGATAGGGGCGCGCGCCGCACGCTCCCAAGCGGCCCGTCACTGGTCGATGGATCCCCCGACCCGGAGCCCCTCGGGTAGGCTCCCCACCCCACTGCCCGCGATATAAAGATTGCCACCGACGCGCAGGGATTTGGGCAGCTTCTTGACATCGGTGCCCCGTAAGTCGAGCCAACCTGGAACGCGCAGCCCCTTGGGCAATCCGGTCAGCGCCGTACCCACGAGGTTGAGCCAAGCACCGACACGAAGACCGCGCGGGAGAGCCCGTACCCGAGTTGCCGAAAGATCCAGGCCGCCGCCGATATCCAGCTTGTCCGGTAGCTTTGTGACAGCGGATCCCGCGAGATAAAGGTTGCCCCCGACATGCACATGGGGAGGAAATCGGTCGATTTCGGAACCGGACAGATCTAGGTCTCCGCCGACAAAGAGCCCTTTCGGCAACGCGGCGACAGAGGTCGCCCGTAGGTCGAGATTGCCGCCCACATGCAGGCCCTTTGGCAGCGCATCGATCCGGCATCCGACAAGACGCAGGTCTCCCTCTACACGGAGACGTTTCGGCAGCCGCCGCAACAAAGAGTCGGAAAGATCGAGCGAGCCCCCGACCTGGAGATCCTTCGGCAGCGTCGCAATGTCCGTACGCGAGAGGTCCAGGTCACCGTCTACCTTGAGCCTTCTTGGCAGCCGGCGCAGGTTACTGCCCGATAGATCCAGGCTCCCCCGGACGCGGCTGCCCGCGGGTATCTCCGTAGCGGGGATCCGCTTTCCGTCTAGTTCGATAGCGACTTGTGTCATTCTGCGGGACCTGGGCCTGAGGTGCGTCCCCAAGTATATGGCTTGCTCCCGACGGCGCAACTTCTCAGCCAACCCCGAGCCGGTACGATGAATAGATTCTTCCTGATTGACACTGACATTAAGGCATAGCGATTGTCCCAGTGGCCAACGGCATGAATGTAAATAGTGGGCATCCGGGGTGGGCTTGCAGGAGCGTCTGCGGCAGGGATGTCGCAGTCGAGCTACAGGGACGTGTGCACCGCGTACACCGCAGCCTCGTCCCGGATGCGCTACCCAAAGGCAGGTTGGTTCACCCGGGGAGCCCGGTTTAACTCCAGGAGTAATCAGGCAATTCTTTGTGCTGCTTAGCAACGGATTCGATGGGGTATCCGCGGCAAAATCAATTAGAAAAGACTAAACTGCTTATTAGGGAGAGTGCCGGGCGACAATCCTTCGCGCAAGGAAAGGAAGGTGGATCGTGAAGAACTGGCTCAGCGTATTTGCCCTGGCGTTCGCAACGACCCTAATGCTTGCCACGCCGTCCCAATCCCAGGCATTCTGGTTTTTCGGCGGCGGAGGGTTCAGCTTCGGGTTCGGTGCAGGAGGTGGTTCTTGGTGGGGGCCGGGCTACTGGCACCGGCCCTGGTATGGAGCGGGCTATTGGCGCCGGCCGTGGTGGCGTCGATACGCTTGGCACTACCCGGCCTGGGGTTACCCTTATCTCGGATTGCCGTATGGCGTTCCGTTGCCGCCAAGCGTGGTCGTTACCCCTCAGGTGCAAGCGCCGGAGGTAAAATCGGAGAAGTGAGGCCATGATCTGTCAGCGGGGCGGGCTCGCGGAGCGGGGTCGGCATGTTCGTCGGCTCCGCCTGCGCGGCGCCCCTGCCCGTTCATTATCGGCAACCAGTCGGCCGGACGATTCAGCTTCTAGGGCATAGGTGCGAGCCCGCTCGTATGCATGACCGAGCATTGGGCGAACCGCTCGGCTGGCTCGACGGTTAAGCGGAAAGCGCATACCTCCCCGAGCGCGTGTGGCCGCTCGCGGAGCGAAGAGCGATCCGCGGGAGCGGAGTGTCTGAACTGCGCCATAGGTTGCCCCTGGTGTTATCATCGGGGTTGCGGCGCTTGCCCCGGGGGGCCGTGTGTTGCGTTGGAGGTTTGTTGGGTGTTGGAGACCGCAGAACGCGCAAAGCCCTTTGCCTGGCTTTCCGCCGAGGCTCGTCCTCACGATCTGGTGACGGGCTGATTGCGCGTGGCAGCGATCGGCAGGCCGCGGGCCTACTCCGAAGAGCGCACCCGAGCCCTGGGCTTGGCGCTCGCTTCGGTGTTGGTGCTCAATTCCCTGGACGCGCTGTTTACCCTCTACTGGGTCAGAGCCGGCCTGGCAACCGAGGCGAATCCTCTCCTGCGCTGGCTGGTCTACGAACATCCCGTCGCGTTTACCCTGGCAAAATTTTTCCTCGTGCTGTTGGGTAGTATGTTGCTCTGGAGGCTTCGCCACCATGCGCTGGCGGTGGTCGGGATCATCCTGACTTTCCTCGCTTACTACGGAATACTGATTCACCACTTGCGCTCGTCGAGTCGCCTGATATTGTCCTGGAGCGGATTCACCTGACCCGAAGTCTGCGAGGTCGCCTGCCCTGCTTAAGCGGTTCGCGTCGCCCGTTCCACGTGCCTGGTGGTACCGGCGCTTGTCGCCGGGTTCGCTCATGCTTCGCCAAATCCTTATACTTGGCGTCTTCGCTGGAATAACTCCTTAGGTCAGTCCTATGGTCGAGTCGATGTACCCCGAACTAGAGAACAGCTTGATCGCGCAGGCCCTGCGCCACCGCATCCTGGTTCTGGACGGCGCCATGGGAACCATGATCCAGCGCCACGGGCTTGCAGAGAGCGATTACCGGGGAGAGCGTTTCGCCGATTGGCCGCAGGATCTCAAAGGTAATAACGATCTGCTGGTGATCACGCAGCCTGATCTGATCCGCGGCATCCACGAGGCGTACCTCGAGGCCGGCGCTGATATCCTGGAGACCAACACTTTCAACTCCAACCGGGTGTCCCTGGCGGATTATGCGATGCAGGACCTCGCGTTCGAGCTCAATGAAACGGCGGCCCGGCTTGCCCGGGAGGCAGCGGAGCGATATGCAACCCGTGAGAAACCACGATTCGTAGCAGGCGTGCTCGGGCCGACCAACCGGACCGCGAGCATCTCGCCGGACGTGAACGATCCGGGGTTTCGTAATATCCGGTTTGCAGAGCTTGTGGCGGCCTACTCGGAGGCGGCCCGGGGGCTGATCGCCGGGGGCTCGGACCTGCTCTTGATCGAGACGATCTTCGATACCTTGAACGCCAAGGCAGCGATCTTTGCCTGCGAACAAGTATTCGTCGAGGACAGGGTTCGCCTCCCGCTCATGATCTCGGGAACCATCACCGACCAGTCTGGGCGGACGCTGACCGGGCAGACCACCGAAGCTTTCTACAATTCCCTGCGTCATGCGCGGCCGCTGTCCCTGGGCCTCAATTGTGCCTTGGGCCCATACGAGTTGCGCCAGTACGTGGCGGAACTCAGCCGCATCAGCGAAGCTTATGTTTCCGCCCATCCGAACGCGGGTCTGCCCAACGAAATGGGTGGCTACGATCTGACGCCGGTTGACATGGCAGACGAGATCGCGGAGTGGGCCAACAGCGGCTTAGTCAATATCGTCGGCGGATGCTGTGGGACGACTCCCGAACATATCCAAAGCATCGCGCAGGCGGTGGCGAACCAGCCTCCGCGGCGCCTGCCTCGGCCCACGCCGGGTTGCCGGCTTGCCGGGCTGGAGGCCTGCAACATCTTGCCTGATTCCCTTTTTGTCAATGTTGGCGAGCGGGCCAACGTGACGGGATCCGCCCGTTTCAAGCGCTTGATCCTGGAGGGCGACTACGAGCAGGCCCTGGATGTCTGCCGGGAACAGGTGGAGAACGGCGCCCAAGTGATCGACGTAAACATGGACGAGGGGATGCTCGATTCCGCGGCCGCGATGGCAAGGTTTCTCGACCTGGCGTCCGCCGAGCCGGACATCGCCAAGGTCCCGGTAATGGTCGATTCGTCCAAATGGAGCGTGATCGAAGCCGGCCTGCAGTGCCTTCAGGGCAAGGGAATCGTCAACTCCATCTCGCTCAAGGAGGGAGTGGAGCGTTTCCGCGAGCAGGCGGAGTTGGTGCGCCGCTACGGGGCCGCGGTGATCGTCATGGCTTTCGACGAGCAGGGACAGGCGGATACCGCGGCGCGCAAGGTCGAAATATGTACCCGTGCGTACAAGATACTTGTCGAACAAGTTGGTTTCCCGGCCGCGGACATCATCTTCGATCCCAATATCTTCGCAGTCGCGACCGGCATCGAGGAACATCGCAATTATGGCGTCGATTTTATCGAGGCGACGCGGAGGATCAAGCAGACGCTGCCGCACGCCCTGGTGTCCGGTGGGGTCTCGAACGTCTCCTTCTCGTTCCGCGGTAACAACACCGTGCGAGAGGCGATCCACTCCGTATTCCTGTATCACGCGATCAAGGCAGGAATGGATATGGGCATCGTTAACGCGGGGCAACTCGCGGTGTACGACGAGTTGCCGCTGGATCTGCGGCAGGCGGTGGAGAACGTGATCCTGAATCGCGGCGCCGAAGCGACAGACCGGCTGATCGAGCTGGCACCGAAATACCGGGCCGACGGAGCCCCGGAGGAGGCCAGAGACAACGCAGTTTGGCGCGACCAGCCGGTGGGAAAACGCATCGAGCATGCCCTGGTGAAGGGTATCACGGAGTTCATCGAGGCAGACGCAGAACAGGCCAGGCATGAGCTTGGGCGCCCCTTGAAGGTAATCGAAGGCCCGCTTATGGACGGCATGAACGTGGTGGGAGACCTGTTCGGCGCCGGTAAGATGTTTTTGCCCCAAGTGGTGAAGTCAGCGCGTGTTATGAAGAAGGCCGTGGCCTATCTGCAGCCATTTCTAGAGGCGGAGAAGGCCGAATCCGCAGCCCGGTCGAACGGTCGGATCCTGCTGGCAACGGTCAAGGGGGACGTACATGACATCGGCAAGAACATCGTTGCCGTGGTGCTCCAGTGCAACAATTACGAGGTGGTCGACCTGGGGGTGATGGTTCCGGCGGACCTCATCCTGCGCCAAGCAAAGGAGAAGCAGGTCGATATCATCGGCCTGTCGGGATTGATTACGCCGTCGCTCGACGAAATGGTGCACCTGGCAAAGGAGATGCAGCGCCAGGGCTACCAGATACCCTTGATGATCGGCGGCGCCACGACCTCGAAGGCGCATACGGCGGTGCGCATCGAGCCGCAGTACGCGCATGGCGTGGTTTACGTGGCCGACGCTTCCCGCGCGGTGGGCGTAGCGGCGCACCTGCTCTCCGACGATCAGAGGCCGGTATTCCTCGGGGCAATTGCCGACGAATACCGCGCCATAAGAGAGCGCCGCGCGAACAGGGACGTAGAGGCGGATCTGGTTTCTCTGGATCGGGCGCGAAGCAACCCGACGCGAATCGATTGGACGCGTTATGCGCCTCCGCAGCCCCTTGAGTTGGGGGTTCGGGTATTCGAAGACATTCCATTGAGCGAGGTTTGCGCATATATCGACTGGACCTTT
>JAHEIA010000478.1 GCA_024639625.1 Chromatiales bacterium | reverse complement strand
TTCTCTCATCTCCATGCTCGGAATCATGCTGGGCATCGTGGCGCTGGTTGCGGTGCTGTCGGTGATGAACGGCTTTCACAAGGAGGTCCGTGAGCGAATTCTCGGCATGGCCTCGCACGCTACGATCTCCGGACCGGAAGGTCGGCTCGCCGATTGGCGGGAGGCGCTGGAGGACGCATCGAAGCACCCGCGGGTTATAGGGGCGGCCCCCTACGTCGAACAACAGGGGATGCTGATCAACGGCAGCAGCGTAGCGGGCGCCGTGCTGCGCGGTGTGTTGCCCGAGGAAGAAGGTAAGGTGTCGGAGGTGGTGAACGCCTTGCTCAGCGGCAGGCTGCAGGACCTCGTAGCAGGAGAGTTCGGGATTGTCCTGGGCAAGGAACTTGCCTCCAGCCTCGGCCTAGGAGTGGGTGATAGCGTCACCGTGGTAACCCCGCAGATCAACGTAACACCCGCTGGGATGATGCCGAGACTGAAGCGATTTACCGTGCAGGGGATTTTCGAGGTCGGTATGGGTGACTACGATCGGGGGGTCGCCCTGGTTCACCTGGCGGATGCCGCGCGCCTGGCCCGGCTGGGGGACGCGGTTTCCGGGGTCCGCCTGAAACTCGATGACCTGTACCAGGCCCCTCAGGTGGTGCGGGAGATTGCCCGGGATCTCGCGGGCTACTACCGCGTCAGCGACTGGACCATGCAGCACCGTAACTTCTTCAGTGCCTTGCGCACCGAGAAACGCATGATGTCGATCATCCTGTTTCTGATCGTCGCGGTGGCCGCCTTCAATATTGTTTCCACCCTGGTGATGGTGGTTACCGACAAGCAGGCGGATATCGCGATCCTGCGCACGCTGGGGGCGTCTCCGCGCAGCATCATGGCGATTTTCGTGATCCAGGGGGCCGCGATCGGATTGGTCGGAACCCTGTTCGGGATCGTCGGCGGCGTCGCCCTGGCGTTCAACATCGAGTCTATCGTGGGCGGCATCGAAAGCTGGTTCGATATCGAATTTTTGGATCCCAACATCTATTACATCAGTCAGTTGCCTTCGGATCTGCACTGGAGTGACGTCTCTGTCGTCGCGGCGAGCGCGTTTCTCATCAGTCTACTGGCCACGCTCTATCCCGCCTGGAGGGCGTCGCGCACGGAGCCTGCAGAGGCGCTGCGCTATGAGTGACCAAGCCCCGCCGGTATTGCAGTGCAGCGGACTGGTGCGCACCTTTGTCCAGGGGAACCTCGACGTGAAGGTTCTCAAAGGGGTGGACCTGCGGATCGAGGCGGAACAGCGTATTGCCGTTGTCGGTGTCTCCGGCTCCGGCAAGAGTACGCTGCTGCATTGCCTCGGCGGCCTGGAGCGCCCCACCTCCGGGAGCGTGCACTGGGCGGGACAGGACGTGTGGCGACTGAGCGAAAAGTCGCGCGGCAAGATGCGCAATGCACTGCTGGGGTTCGTCTATCAGTTTCACCATCTGCTTCCCGAGTTCAGCGCGCTGGAGAACGTCGCGATGCCCCTGCTGATCTCCGGTATGCAGCCGGAATCCGCTAGGCACCGTGCGGCGGAGATGTTGGACCAGGTCGGGCTCCGCGAGCGGCTAGTGCACAAGCCGTCCGAGCTTTCCGGTGGCGAGCGGCAGCGGGCAGCCATCGCCCGGGCGCTGGTGACGCGTCCGAAATGCGTGTTGGCGGACGAGCCTACAGGAAATCTGGATCGCAAGACCGCGGAGCAGGTGTACCAGCTGATGCTGGATCTCAATCGGGAGTTGGGAACCAGTTTCGTCGTCGTGACCCACGACGGGGAGCTGGCAGCCCGTATGGACCGCATATGCCAGCTTCAGGACGGGGTACTCTGCTCCGATTGAGAAACCTCTGGCAGGCGCATCTGCCGGCGCAGCAGCTTGGCCTTTCTCCGCTTGCGCAGTTGGCGAACAAGACGGAGGCGCCAGAAACCCAGCACCAGGCTGTATCCCAGCGCGGCGCTCAGCGTTCCGCAGACCAGACTTCCGAGGAGCAGAGGTCGCCAGATCTCCCCGAGCCCGTGCAACAGCGAGGGGAGGGTGAAATCGACCGTTTGCGCGCTCACTCCGGTGTCCCCTAGGAGCCACGCGCCGACCAGATAGGAACAGTAGAAGATCGGCGGAATGGTCAGCGGGTTGGTAATCCAGACCAGCACGACGGAGAGAGCGAGGTTTACCCGAAGCAAGATTGCGCCGGCGGCTGCGAATACCATCTGAAACGGCAGTGGGATGAAGGCGGCGAACAATCCGACAGCGAAGGCCCCGGACGCGGAACGGCGGTTGAGGTGCCACAGGTTGGGGTCGTGCAGCAGTTCGCCGAACAGGCGCAAGTGCCGGTGCCCGCGGACCCTGTCGTGATCCGGGATGATTCGCTTGATCAGCCTTTTCGGCATATGGACGTCTCAAGGGCACGCATCAAAGAATCTTCGTTCCTTACGATGTCATTGCGACGGGCGCCTGCTGCGAGCGCGATCTGAGACGGCCTTCGCTCTAATTCCCGCGCCTCAGCGCTTACTATAGGCCCTACACGGGGTTTCAGGGAAGAATGCTTTACGGGTCCTTGGCATTTGCTGCCGGTGCTCTGCTGCTGCAATCGATACCGGAGTTGCCCGGCGCGCAGTGGCTGGGGCTGCTTCCCTTGTGTCTGCTCTTGCTCCGCTGGCGCCGCCTGCGCCCGCTTGCCTGGTTCGGTTTCGGTTTCTGCTGGGCTGCGCTGCACGCCGCCTGGCTGCTTGGCGATGAACTGCCGAGCGAACTGCAGGGCCGGGACCTGCTGCTCGAGGGAAGGGTGATTTCTCTGCCCGAGCACGGCGCCGCACGCATCCGCTTCCTGTTCCGGGTCGACCAGGCGGAGAGTCGCGGCTCGCCGGTAACGGTTCCTCCACGGGTGCTGCTGAGCTGGTATCGGAGCGATGCGGAGATCCGTTCCGGAGAACGTTGGCGGCTGCCGGTGCGCTTGAAGCAGCCGCACG
>JAHEIA010000477.1 GCA_024639625.1 Chromatiales bacterium | reverse complement strand
TGGGTCGAGAACCTTGAGCAGCCGGAAGATCAAAAAGCCGACGATGCCGAGAGAACCTGCGAACACGATCTCCTGGCTGTAGGGGCTGTCGCTCAATCCCATGCCCACCGAGAACAAGACGAACACCAGGCTGCCGCCCAGGATCCACCAGTTCGCCCGCGGCGGCTCCGAGCGTGGATGGACCATGGACCAGGCCTCGCTCCGCGAGAACCCCTGGGCGTGCAAGCGGCGGAAGTCCCGGAGCATCAACCCACTGCCCAGGAGAACACCGAGCACGGAGATGATCGGGATCGCCAGCGCCATCTGGTAGATAGCGATATAGGCCGCGACCTTGTCCGCTTCGGACATCGCCTCGACACCCTGGAACTTGAGGATATTGACCAGCGCGACCAGTACCCCGCCGCCGATGATGGCCACGCGCCCCAGGGTCTGCATCGTGGTGTGCATCAGGCGCTTGCGGTCGGCGTCGTAAGGCTCGCCCTGCTCGTCGAACCTCGGCACTGCCTCAACGGTCATCGCATCGGCCACCACGTCCTGCAGCACGTATCCGGCGGGAGCCAGCAAGGCGCTGACCACGTACCAGGCTTCTACCGGAAAGACTTGGGCCATCGCAGCGGGATCCGCCAGCAGGCCGAGCATGATCAGCAAGCTGGTGGTGATGAGACTCGCCCCGATGAACACCAGGATCGACTTCCAGCGCCACATCAGGTCCACCAGATGACCCAGCGGCATCTTCAAGGTCCAGGGAATCCCTGCCCAGAAGCCGAGCACCGCGAGGAACTCGGCGGTCAACCCCAGGTAATCCTTGACGAAGAAAGTGCCGACAATCGCCGTCAGCCCGGACACCCCGTACGCCATATAGACCATCAAGGGGGGCAGATAGCTGAGCCGCATCTGGCGCCCGAGGTCGAAGATATTGCGGTCCAGCCAGCGCCAGAGCCATTGCACAAAGGTCATGATGTTCGTTCCCTCACTTCATCTAGGGTTCGATGCGGGTCGGCAACGCTCGACGCGATGCCAAACCGGCAATACTAGCGCCGATTGGCCCAGGCTTCAGCCCCCGCGTCCATCCGGGGGTTGAAGACCGACAGCGGTCAGCGTAGCCTTGCGCTGGACCGGCCATTGGCTTCCGACCAAGAAGGGCTCAGCCCGCCCACGCGATGATCGACCTGCTGGAACTTTCCCTGTTTGCCGTCGCCGCCTGGATGATCTGGCGCGGGGTCGTTCCCTACCTGCGCGCGAGGCGGCTGCGTGGCAGAGCGGTCCCCAGCGTCGTTTCCACGGATGCACCACCGCCCGGTAACCGGCAACTGATCTACTTTTTCAGCCCGAGCTGCGGGATGTGCCGAGACATGACCCGCACCGTGGACCGGTTGCTTACCGCCTATCCGGACCTGGCAAAGGTCAATGTCATGGAGCACCTGGAACTGGCCCGCAGCTATGGCATCGCGGCGACTCCGACGCTGGTTCTGGTAGACGGCGGCAAGGTGGAGAAGGTGCTGCTGGGCGCGCGCAGCGAGCGCACGATCCGCGAGCTCCTGGATCCGCGCTGAACCCAGCCGATGACCTCAACGGCCTGCACCGCACGATCCCCAACCCCGCCTCGCGCCGCTCAGCCGCATGGCCGAATGTGACCTCGCAGAGCGTTTCGGCGGTGTCCGCCGGGTGTACGGCGCCGAAGCGACAAAACACATCGCGCTTCTGCACCTGTGCGTAGTGGGAATCGGCGGGGTCGGATCATGGGCGGTCGAAGCGCTGGCCCGCACCGGGGTCGGCAGGATCACCCTGATCGACAACGACACCATCTGTCCGAGCAACGTGAACCGTCAGATCCACGCCCTGACCGACACCCTGGGCCTGTCCAAGGTCGAGGTGATGGCGCGGCGGGTGGCTGCAATCAACCCCGCATGCCAGCTCCACGTCATCGACGACTACCTGACCGTGCGGAATTTGCGAGACTATCTTTCCCGCGGCTACGACTGCGTGATCGACGCCATCGACAGCATCCGGTTCAAATCCGCCACGATCCACTTCTGCACCCGGCACAAGCTGCCGATCGTGACGACTGGTGGCGCCGGCGGGATGCGCGATCCGACGCGGATCCAGGTCGCGGATCTCAGCAGGACCTACAATGACCCTCTGGCGGCGAAGGTGCGTTCCACGCTGCGTCGTGACTACGGTTTCAGCCGAAATACCAAGCGCAAGTTCGGCGTCGACTGCGTCTTCTCCAGCGAGCAGCCGGTGTACCCGCAAGCGGACGGAAGCGTCAGCCCGCAAAAACCGGGAATCCACGGCGTCTCCCTCGATTGCCGGGCCGGATACGGATCGGTGAGCACGGTAACCGCAGTGTTCGGCTTCGTCGCCGCTGCGCGCGCGATCGAGCGCGTTCTGCGCAAGCAGCCAGCGCAGGCCCGGGCGCCTGGCGGCAGCGAGAGCGGGCGTCCCGAGCCCGCGCTTTGAAGCGCCGTAGAAGAGAAGTCGGCTACGGCCCCCCTCGACTTCTGCGCCCCGCGAAACGGAGTCCTGAAGGTAAGGCAGATCCACCGGGGCGCCGAACGAGTTCCGGCCACCGGTCACAGGCTAGGCGTGGCTTTTCCTTCCACCCGGGAGCACACTGGGAGAGACATAATCGGGACCTCAAGGTTGAAAGACAGTACACCGGAACTACTCCGCCTGCCTGACGGACGCTGCTTGGCCTACCAAAGTTTCGGCGCTCCCGGCGGTGCACCCGTATTTTACTGCCACGGCTTTCCCGGTTCGCGCCTCGACGGAGTCCTGATGGAAGATGCCGCGCATACAGTGGGCGTGAGGCTCATCGCCGCAGACCGGCCTGGTTTCGGCCTTTCCGACTTCCAGCCGGGACGCAGTATCAACGACTGGCCCGCTGATTTAGCCGCCTTGGCGAACCACCTTGCACTCGAACGGTTCGCTTTGCTGGGCGTTTCGGGGGGTGGACCCTACGCGATGGCGACCGCTGCTGCC
>JAHEIA010000476.1 GCA_024639625.1 Chromatiales bacterium | reverse complement strand
GCCAGGAGATCGTGTTCGCGGGTTCTCTCGGCATCGTCGGCTTTCTGATCTTCCGGCTGCTCAAGGTTCTCGACCCACAGGCCCGCAGCACCCTGGTCGGCACGGCGATCATCATTTTCGTGTTTCGCGCCTTGCCGGGCCCGGGGGCGGGGTCGACCTGGTGGCAGATCGACGACCTGGGGTTCGACCAGCAGTTCATCTCCGTGCTTTCGCTGATCGGCAGCAGCCTTGCCCTGTTTGGCATGTTCCTGTTTCGCCGCTTCATGGCGGAGCGCTCCATCGCCTACGTGGTGGGTTTTCTGACCATCGCGGGCACGATTCTTAGTTTGCCGATTCTCGGGATGTACTACGGCCTGCACGAGTGGACTTCGGCGCTGACCGGGGGCGTGGTGGACGCGCGCTTCATCGCCGTGGTGGATACCGCGCTCGAGTCACCTCTCGGGCAGATCGCCATGATTCCGATGCTGGCGTGGATCGCCAACTCGGCGCCTGCGGCGTTGAAGGCGACCTTCTTCGCGGTCATGGCCTCGTTCACGAACCTGGCGCTGTCGCTGAGTCAACTCGGCACCAAATACCTCAACCAGATCTTCACCGTGACCCGCGAAGTGCGGGATTCGGTCACCACGGAGGTAACCGTGCCTGCAGATTACAGCGAGCTCGGTATGCTGCTGATCGTGGTTACGGTCCTGTCGTTCGCCCTGCCCATGCTGGCAATCCTCCTGGTGCGGATCTCGCCGCTGCGCAGCGCATGACATCGCTGGACGAACAGTTCCGCACCCTGAGCGGTCTCTATCGCGACGAGCAGGTGCGGCGACCCGATCGCTACCTGGCCGAGCATGGGGACAGCAATTCGGTGCGACGGCAGGTGGAGATCTTTGCCCGCTACCGGCCTTTTCTTGCGGAATCCGGTCGCATGTTGGATTGGGGTTGCAACCATGCCCCCGACTCCTGCCTGGTTGCCGGCGAGTACGGCGATCGCTACGAGATCCACGGCTGTGATTTCCGCGCGGAGGATTCTTTCGCCACCTTCTGGCGCCACGCCAACCTCCGCTACCAGAAACTGCGGCACATTTACGAATTGCCCTACGCCGACGGATTCTTCGATGTTGTGGTCGGCAGCGCGGTGTTGGAGCATACGGCGATGGACTACGAATCCTTGAAACAGGTCCACCGGGTTTTGGCGGACCAGGGGGTTCTCATCGTTACCTACCTGCCGAACCGTTGGTCGTGGACGGAATTCGTCGCACGAAGAATGAAGCTCGATTGCCATGAGAGACTCTATGGCATGGCTGAAACGCTGCGCCTGTTCCGTCATTCCGGATTCCGGCCGATCTACTCCTGCTACCACCAATTTACCCCGGCCCACCGTCTGCATGCCTTCTCCGAAAGGCTCGGCTGGCTCAATCGTCTCGCTGAGCGGCTCTGGCCGCTGAACCGCCTGTGCGGCACCTTGATGGTCGTCGGGCGCAAGGTAAACGAGATGTGATGAACGGGGTAGGCGGGGTCGCGCTATGACGCCGGATGCCCTGCGCGCAAGATTTGCCGCCGAATCGCGTGCGTTCAATCGGGTTCGCGGCGACCATGAGCTGAACGGGGGGAGCCAACCGAGCCGGCGAGCAGTGCCGGCCGCCGTGCTGATCCCCTTGGTCGGGCGTGCGGAGGGGGTCACTGTACTCCTGACCCGGCGCACTGACGACCTGCAGCATCATGCCGGGCAGATCAGCTTTCCCGGCGGCCAGGTGGAAGCCGCGGACGCTTCCCCCGCAGACACGGCATTGCGCGAGACCGAAGAGGAGGTCGGTCTCGCCCGCGGGCACGTGGAGATCCTCGGCCACCTCGATCCCTACGTGACACGCACCGGGTTCTCGATCACCCCGATTGTGGGGATCGTCGCGCCACCCTTCGCCTTGCGCCCGGATCCGCGGGAGGTGGCCGAGGTCTTTGAGGCCCCGCTCGAGTTCTTTCTCGACCCGGCGAACCATCGGCGGCAACGCATCCGCTTCCAGGGCGAGGTGCGGGAATTCTACGCCATGCCTTGGCGCGATTATTTCATCTGGGGTGCAACGGCGGGGATGATGCGGAACCTCTACGAACATCTTGTGCGTCCGTGAGCAGCCCAGCCGGGACGGAATTCGGTTGCGCGGTTGATGTAGGTCAACCTCTGTGGCGGGTGCCTGGACTATCTTAATGGGTAGGCAGCGGCGCAGGATGCTGCTGTTTTTTCGCCCAGAAGGGAAAGGAACGATGCTGCAATGCTGCGTCCGAGCGCTGGTTCTGCTGTCTGCGGGCATCGGGTCCGTTGGCTTCGTCGCGGCCGAGCCGGATCTCCTGAGTGGCGAGGAACCGACTGCCCGCCAGGTTCAGCAGGCGTTGATCTACGGTGATCGCTTCCAAACGCAGGCCATGCCCCCACCCGCAGCCTTCACAACGCCCCCGATGGCGATCCCGCGCGCCTACACCTGGAGCGCGCCTGCGGTTGCTCGCGGCAGCCTGCCGGCCTGGTATAACCCCTACTACGAGTATTGCCGGCGTTTCCCTTATGTCTCCCAGTGCAGGGGTCGCTACCACCTTCGGCGCCCGCCGGCGCCGCGCAAGTCGGGGCAGGAAGGCCACCCGCATCGGGATTGACTCGCGAAGCCGCCGGCGAGGGAGAGAAGCATAGGAGGAGAGGCCCGTGAAGAATGCCAGCCGGCTATCCACCATCGCCCTGATTCTCTATTGTCTTGCCGGCAGCGGCTGGGCCGGTGAAAAGCCCACGCTCATGATCCTGATACAGGAAAAGGTCATGGGCGTCTTCGGAACCACGGGCTTCGAGCAGCCGGGGCAGGCGGAGATTACGCTGGGGCAGTATTTCGCGCAACGGGGCTATCGTGTGCTGGACGCGGGCGCGCTGCGGCGCAACGTAACCCAAGCCAAAGGGTTGCGCATGCTGGAGGGTGACGACAAGGCGGCTGCGGCAACCGGGCTGCAGCACGGTGCGCGGTAC
>JAHEIA010000475.1 GCA_024639625.1 Chromatiales bacterium | reverse complement strand
CGTGCAATCGCTTTGCTGGAAAACTGGAAAGGCAGAACAGAATGGGCCAGCTACGCCAGGTTTAACCTCGGCGTTGCCATGGTGCGCAATGGCAATGTCGCCGGTGCCAAAGAGATTCTGTGTGAGCTCGGCGAACTCAACCCTTTCAATGAGGAATTGGCGTCCCTTCGAGACAAGGCAAACCTCGCGCTTGGTTATGCGCTTTTGCAGGATGGCCAGCCGCTCGCTGCCAAGGAACCGCTGCAGCGCGTGAGGCTTGAAGGCCCTTTTTCGAACAAGGCTCTGCTTGGCGTCGGCTGGGCGGATGCGGAATCTGAGAATTTCCGGCGTGCGCTGGTGCCCTGGATGGAATTACGCAGCCGTGATCTGCTCGATTCGGCGGTGCAGGAGTCCATGCTCGCTATTCCATATGCGCTCGGCAAACTCGATTCAATCAGCCAGGCGGCGGATCACTACCTCAACGCGATCGAGGCATTCTACGAGGAAGCCAATCGCATCGACCGCACGATTGGCTTCATCGAGTCCGGCGACATCTTCGACCAGTTTCTCGCCGATGATGCGCTCGATAGCACAGGCTGGTTCTGGCGGCTGGAGGAGTTGCCGGAGGGGCCTGAAGCTCGCTACCTGTACCATTTGCTGGCAACGCATGAATTCCAGGAAGGTCTGAAGAATTATCGGGACCTGCACTACCTCAATAACAACCTCGAGCAATGGCAGGGCAGTGTCGATGTGTTTGCCAACATGCTCGAGACGCGCAAGCAGGCCTACGATGAGCGCCTGCCGCGCGTCGAGGACGCACTGGCCCGTGCTGACATTGACGACATGGTGCAGCGCAAATTTGAATTCGATGCGCAGCTCGATGAAATTGAGCAAGATCATGACTGGCTCGCGCTCGCCAACGAGCGCGAGTTCGAGATGTGGGGTGAGATAGCAGATTTCGAGAGTACGCCGGCGCTCAATGCAGATATTCCCGAAGCCGATGAGGTCCGGGATAAAGTCTTGTTGCTCAAGGGCGTGCTGCAGTGGCAGCTGGAGAAGGACTTCCAGGACCGTCTGTGGCGCGCGCGCCGCGATGTACGCAAGACAGGAGAGGCGCTCGTCGAAGCGCAGCGCTCGCGGCGGCAAATCGACGACACAATGCTTAACGAACCACTGCGTTTTGAGAAATTCAGTAGTCGTGTTTACGGCCTCGGTCCGAAGATCGACGGCATGCAGCTGCGTGTTGCCGAGGCAATGGGCGAACAGCGCTCGTTTCTCGAGTCGATCGCGGTTGGAGAATTGCAGGCACAGAAGCAACGGCTGGACGTCTACACGGTACAGGCGCGCTTCGCGCTGGCGGCGATTTACGATATTGCCGCGGCCGGGGAAGGAACAGGCGAATGAACGTACGTCTCCTCACCCTGCTGGCACTTGTCTTGATCGGGACATCGGCTCAGGCCGACAGCATCAAGAAGCGGGATACGATTGCGAGCCTCGAAGACAAAGATGTGGAGATTCGTACCGGCAAGGTCATCGTAGGCAGCACGGATCTGGCACGTGACAACTACCGCGCGTTTCTTGACCTCGTGTCCGATGATCCTGAACTGCGCTCTGAGGCAATGCGCCGTCTGGGTGATCTCGAGCTCGATGCCACTGAGGCGGAACAGCTCGCCGCAAACATCGATACGCTGAATCACGCAAGCTTCAACAATGCGGTTCAGCTTTACCAGCAATTGCTCGAATCGTATCCCGACTATCGTCGCAATGACACCGTGCTCTATCAGCTTGCTCGCGCCTATGAAATGGGGGGGCGCAACGATGAAGCGCTCGTCGCTCTCAACGAATTGGTCGATAAGTACCCGGATACACTTCTGATCGACGAGGTGCAGTTCCGACGCGGTGAGATGCTGTTCCTGCGCAAGAACTACAACGATGCCGAGCTGGCGTACAAAGACGTCATCGCTTACGGTGATGCATCGCGTTTCTACGAGCAATCGCTGTACAAACTCGGCTGGGCACAGTTCAAGCTGGGATGGAATGAAGACAGTCTCGCGCCGTTCTTCGAACTACTCGATCGCAAGATTGGCAACATCGAGTTACAGGACGGTGACAACCGGTTGGAGCAGTTGAGTCGTGCCAACCAGGAACTGGTCGAAGACACGTTTCGCGTGCTCAGTATCAGCTTCTCCTATATGCAGGGCGCTGACAGCATTACCGAGTTTCTGGATCTAAAAGGTCACCCGGAGTACGCCTACGTCATTTATATGAACCTCGGTAATCTGTTCCTGGAGAAGGAACGTTTCCAGGACGCGGCGAAAACGTATGAGGCCTTTGTCGCGCAAGACCCATACCATCCGAAGTCTCCGCTGTTGCAGGTCGAGGTTATCGAGTCATACAAACGGGGTGGATTCCCCAGCCTCGTGCTCGAAGGTAAGAAAGGGTTCGTTGAACGCTACGGGATGGACGGCGATTTCTGGTTGCGCAATCCGCGCGCCGAGAATGCCGGTGTAGAGGCGTACCTGAAGGAGAACCTGACAGACCTTGCCAAGTACTACCACGCCGAGGCGCAAAAAGACGGTGAACGCGCCGACTACCAGGAGGCTGCTCGCTATTACCGCAAGTACCTTTCGTTTTTCCCGGGCGAGCCCGACACGGCAAATACAAATTTCCTGCTGGCCGAGATTCTGTTCGAGAGCGAGCAGTTTGACGAGGCAACGGTGGAGTACGAAAGGACGGCCTACGAGTATCCGACACATGAGCGCTCGGCCGAAGCCGCGTATGCAGCGATTCTTGCGTATCGTGAGCACGAGCTGCGACTGACGGACCCGGCCGACGCGCAGGCCAAAGCGGCCTGGCACCAGCGCTACCTGGATAGCGGCCTGAAATTTGCCGACACTTTTCCGCAGCACCCCGAATCAGGTGCCGTGCTGACCACCGTCGCCGAAGATCTGTTCGCACAGAACCAGTTCGACCTCGCAATTGCCGTGAGCCAGATAATTGTCGCGAAGC
>JAHEIA010000474.1 GCA_024639625.1 Chromatiales bacterium | reverse complement strand
ACCCTGGCGCAACAGGACGAGATGGGGCGGGACTACGCGCCGCGCTATCTCGACATCCTGCACACCGAAGCCAGCCGCCTGGCCGAGGCCAGCGCACTCCTGGCGACCGGCCTGCGCGCCACGCCGCCGGCGACAACGAGCGATGAGCCCTCTCCGGCCCTGCTCGTTTTGCTGCGCTCGCTGGCTCTGGTATTCGAGGAATGCTTCGAGCAGGCACCCAGTGCTGCGCCCGAGGGCGCCTTTGCGAGTGCACTGAAAGAGATCTCCGACAACCTCGAGGTGGAAATACCGCGCTCCAGGGAGGTGCTCGAAACGGTACTCGACTAACCGGAAACCGCCGCCGGCTGGGGCCGGACATCGGCTCTATGGAAGGGCAGCTCGATCACCTTCTTGTTCACGAAACCCGACGGCTCCCCCAACTCGTTGTAGGACAGGCAAACCCCGTTGCGGATCATGAAGTCGCCGATATAGCGGTGTCCTATCTTGCGCTTGAGATTGGCAGCGTAGTCGAGACCCAACAGCCCGCATACCAATCCCCGGATTACGCCCGCGTGCACAACCACGAGGACGCTGTCTTCGTGGTGTTTGCGCTCCAGGCCGAGGATATAGGCAAGGCTTCGAGTCTGCATCTGGCGGAAGCTTTCACCCGCCGGGTAGACAAAGTCCGGGTTCTTCTTGTGCTCGGGGAATTGCTCTTTAACCCAGATCTTGTCCTTGCCGTACAAGGCCCCATAGTTGACCTCGTTAAGAGCCGAGGCATCATTAACCACCAGTATGCCGCGTTTACGCGCGTAGAACATGGCGGTCTGGCGGGAGCGCTCGAGAAAGCTCGAATAGATCGCGTCGACCCTAACCTCGGCGGCGCGCAGACGGGCATCCACCGCATCCAGATCCTCGGCCCATTCCTTGACCCTCGGAGAATCGCCCCAGCCGAGTATCTGGTTGTTGGCGTTACCCAGAGTCTTGTAGTGGCGAACGACCAGCACGCGCATAGGGTTATATCGTTGGAAACTTGGGGATTTTCCGAAATCTAACACTATATTGCATACAGAGCCAAGGAGTTTCGGCCCTTGGCACCGATAACGCCTGAATCGGGTCCCTTCCCCCCGCTCATTTCCAGGATGATCCCGGGTTCCACCCGCCCCCCCAATGGTAGATCGGGGATCGCTTACCGTGTTTCGGGGCAACATGCCCGGACTCGACCACTTGGCCGAGAAGCAAAGTCGGTTTCGGCGCGCTCACTCCTCCCGGTCGCAGGGGCGCCCCTATCCCCAACGCCGCCCAGTCCGGCGCCGAAAGGCGGCCCGGATACCTGGAACGCAGACTGTAAAGATGTGTCCCAATCCGCACTTTCGTTTCTCGAAAACGTTAATAATCGAAGCTGATCAGCCAGCCTGCAGAATTTCAGCAGCGTGCTGCGAGAAGCGGTCGCTCCCGCCATGCACGCCGGGAATTCGCTGGCCGCCATCGGCGTCCGCTGGTTCTTGGATCGAGCAAGTAGAGGGAGTAGGCGCAGGATCGCGCCGCAAAGCGGCTCCTCGGGGGCCGCGGGGAAAGGGGCACCGGTGCTTGGCCACCGGTGCCTTTTCTTTTCGTGATTAGATCCATGATCCAGCTGCAGACCTCCGCTGAGGCTTTATGGCCAAAAGGCGGTTAGATTGCAGGACCCGTGATTGTTTGGCGCACCGTGGATAACGCGGCGTTCGAGCCAGCTAGAGGGGCCGATCTCTTATTTTCACGAAGCTGTCGCCCTGCCCGTGCACCGTCGCTATCCTGCCCATCCGCTCTGCGCCGGAGAGCGCAAATTCTGCCCACCATCTGTTTGAGATACACCCAGGGAGACGGGTATCCTAGCCAGGACGCATCCGGTGCCGCAAGGCAGGCACTTTCGGGGTCGGGCAACGCGATTCAGCATTTCTGCGGTGAGGACAGAAGGATGGACTATATCGATTTCGGCTTCCTTGAGAGCTTCGACTCCACGGTGTTTCAAGAACAGAAGCCCTATCCCTGGTGGAACCCGGAGGGTGTGCTTACCGTCGAGGGTTATCAGAGTCTGCTCGAGACACTGCCCGATGTTTCGATGTTCGACAAAAAGTTCGGGATGCAGCGGTCCCACGGACAATACAGCCATGATCGATACGCGTTGGAGTACCACGACGGCCTGGCGCTCTCCCAGCCGTGGAAGGATTCCATCGCCGAGCTCCAGGAGCGTCGTTACCGAAAGTTTCTGTGCCGGTTGTTCGGCGTACGTTCGGTTTTTCTAAACTTCCATTGGCATTACACGCCCAACGGCTGCTCGGTATCTCCACATTGCGACGCCAAACGAAAGCTGGGTTCGCACATCTTTTATCTGAACAACGAGGAAGACTGGGATCCCGAGTGGGGTGGAGAGACACTGATCCTCGATGACCGGGGGCGCTTTCACCACAAATCGGCGCCAGCGTTCGAAGACTTCGATCGGGCCATGCCCTCGGTAGCACTCGGTAACCGAAGCTTACTGTTCGGGCGCTCTGGAAATTCCTGGCACGGTGTTCGGGAGATCCATTGTCCGGAGGGACGGCTTCGGAAAGTGTTCATTGTGGTGGTGAACAGCAACACTTTGGTCGCCCGCCTGCGTCGGCGCTTCAAGCAAGCGGCCTGATACCCGTATACGGCCGGTTTAGAACACCCAACGCGCTAGCCTAACGCCCGGCCAGGGGCATCGTCAGGCAAAAGCTGGCCTTTCGGGAACACTCGGCCACTGCCTGCATCGACCAAGGGTCGCCGGTTTGCAACCCTGGGATCCCGACAAGACGAGGTATTGAAGATACAATGCGCACATTCGCAAAGGCGCTGGCCGGGGGATTGCTGTCGGTTGCCGTCTTCGTTGCAGCCCTGGAAGTCGGACTCCGCCTGATTCCTGTGGCGATTCCTTTGGCGGTACTCCAGCATTTCGAACCGGAACTGCGCTCGCATATCGCGTCCCGCCGCAAATTGTCGACCAAGAAGGA
>JAHEIA010000473.1 GCA_024639625.1 Chromatiales bacterium | reverse complement strand
GCGCATCGGTGGCTTTGACGCCTACGGGGGGAAGCTGGGGCAACGGATGGGAAATCAGGGTTGTTAACCCTGACTCCCTGCTCCGTGTATTTGATGCACCGCCGGCGGGGTCCCTGGTCACACCTTCGGTATCACCGCTGACTTTTGATGATCTGGGCAATACGGCGCAAGCCTGTATTGACGTTGCCATCACCAATGGCATAGACGAGGTGCGCAGCATCCCGATCTCAACAACCGGGCGCCTGACCAGCTGCAAAGTCAAGTGTGCCGACGTCGGCGTCAACGTCTGTAATTGAGGGCGAATGAGAATGGCAATGCAAAGAGTGATAAGCGGAAGGGCCTCCGGGGGGTTCACGCTCCTCGAGGTGCTGATCACGGTCGTGATATTTTCTATTGGACTGCTGGGGCTTGCCGGTCTCCAGGCGACCGGTATCAAGCTCAATCACAGTTCCCTTCTGCGCACACAGGCAACACTTCTGGCGTACGACGTTGCAGACTGTATGCGGGCCAACAGAGGATCAGTGGCAGCCTATGAGATTGCCATGAATGACAGCAAGCCTCCTGCGGGTGGAACCCTCGTTCAACAGGATGTCAGGGGCTGGCTGGAACGATTGGAACAGATGCTTCCCAGCGCCGATGGCTCCATCTCGCTTAATGGCAATCGCGCCACCATCGCGGTCAGATGGGA
This sequence comes from Chromatiales bacterium, assembly GCA_024639625.1. Classification (GTDB taxonomy): domain Bacteria; phylum Pseudomonadota; class Gammaproteobacteria; order Chromatiales; family Chromatiaceae; genus JAHEIA01. The sequence continues at coordinate 2,311 of JAHEIA010000473.1, read as the reverse complement.
TGACACGCGTGGTGTGGGTGACCCGAGAACCTTCATCCTGGTTACGGATATCTGAATATGAGCAGGGCAATTCTCTGGCAAAAGGAACAGTCCGGCGTAGGGCTGGTGGAACTGCTCATTGCGATGGTGCTGGCCCTGGTCCTGACTATGGGGATCATCGAGGTTTTCCTGGGCAGCAAACAGGCGTACAGGACCCAGGATGCGCTTTCCCGGGTCCAGGAGAACGGCCGGTTTGCGATGGAGGAGCTTTCCCGCAATATTCGCATGGCCGGTTTTCAGGGTTGCGGAAACATGAACACCCTTGCGCCCAATGTGATAGCCAACGGTTTCCCCGGCGGCAATTTCTGGTCCACGAACGCTGTCCGAGGCTACCAGTATGACGGCAGTTTCGATCCGGCCTATGTAGGAACGGCACCAGGTGCGGGTACAGCGCCGAGCCCCCTTGACGGCACTGATGTCATTAGCATTATCCGGGTGGATGATTGTGACAGCTACCTCACCAATCCTATGGGTGCTGACACTGACATTGTTGAGTTCAACGCAGCAAATGCCTGCGATATAGACATAGGCGACCCGATTCTTATAACCGACTGTACGTCAACGGATCTGTTTCTGGTTACCGATATTGATTTGGTGGCTGGGAAGATAGAACACGACAACACATCTAATTCATCCAATCGTCTAAGCAAGGCCTACGGTAACGATGCCCGGATATACAAATTCGTACAGCTGGACTACTTCATCCAACAGAATAATTTTGGCGAACTGGCACTTTTCAAACGGGAGAACGGCGGAACCCCGATTGAACTGGTTGAGGGTGTAGAGGACCTGGAAGTCGCATTCGGCGAGGACACCGGCACCGATTTTTTCGTCGATCAGTATAGTACCGCAACTGCTGTGTCCGACTGGGCAAGGATAAGCAGCATAAGGCCTGTACTGTCACTCAGATCCAAAGACGCAAACATCACCCTGGAAAATGAACCTTTGCGCCAGCAGATGACTTCTACTATCGGAATCAGGAACAGGTTGCCATGAACAGGAATCAGGCATTCAGGCGTCGGCGCCAGGATGGAGCGATACTCATCACCGCGCTCTTGATTCTGCTGCTGCTGACTATATTTGGCATCTCCACCATGGATACCAACATCCTGGAAGAAAAGATGGCGGGGAACATGCGTGACCGCAACACCGCGTTTCATGCTGCGGAATCCGCATTGAGGGCGGCGGAAAACTGGCTTGCGGGGCAGTCGGCCGTGGATATCAGCGACACCGGCCCGATCTGGGATGTCAAGGCGACGGAGCTGGATCCTGATCCAAGCAATGAAACACCATGGTGGATGGAAGTCGATGCAGCCTGGTGGGAAGATGAGGACAACGGGGTGGTAGCCCTGACCGGCGGCGATGAACTGCCCGATGTCGTATCCCAGCCAGAATATATCATTGAGAAGCTGCCGCCCGTGCCCACGGGGTTGGGGGCGGGGGAATCTCTGGATGCGGCGGATACCTATCTTCAGATAACGGCACGAGGCGTAGGTGGTTCCCCGACGACGGTTGTGGTACTCCAGAGTATCTACAAATGGTAAGGGTTCGAGAGGCAGAGGTTATGAACAGGCTTTTCAGAAAAAGTTTTACGGCTTTGACCTGCTGCCTCCTCTCCTGGCTGCCCATGCAGACGGTTCAGGCAGCTGTGGCTCAGGCACCGCTGTACGTTGGTGGCCAGGTCGAACCCAATATTATGTTCACCCTCGACGACTCGGGTTCCATGCAATGGGAGCAGATTCCGCAAGATGACGCCACCACATACTATGTTTATCCGGTTAAGGAAAACGTCTACGGTGCGGGGGTCTACCCAAACATCGTGGTCGATTTCGAGACTACGAACAACGTTTATGGCATGCGGGTACGAAGCAGTGACATCATTCCCGAAGGCACCTTGGAAGATGGCACCAAGTATCTTAACAGGATCTACTATGATCCGACCTTCCATTATGCGCCGTGGCCGAATTCAGATGGTTCCCTGATGGATAATGCAGTCATAAACTGTGCCTATCATAATCCCCATACCCCGGATCTTGATGGAGACGATGACAACGATTGTCGCAACCTCACGCTGGATAATACCGAATCGGCAGAGTGGACCACATACGACGGCGACGGCAGTGATTTCCCCGCAGGTGTAGTGACATCAACTGCGCAATCGAGGTCATTCTGGCCTGCTGTATATTACCGTTTTGAGGGTACAACCGTGGCAGACAGCTGGAACAAGGATATGTTCGAGAAAGTTGAGATCAGGGATGACGGGACCCTTTAT
>JAHEIA010000069.1 GCA_024639625.1 Chromatiales bacterium | reverse complement strand
TGCGATCCCACCAATCGCAACGCCGTTGTAGAGGAGTAGCAAAACGGTCCCCAAACCGAACAGGATGCCTCCGGCGAAGACGCGAAAGCCAATACCGATGTTGTTGGAGATATAGAACCCAAACATGACGAAATCCGACTCGGCATCACGCTCCGGGGATCGTCCCGGTTTCCGGTTGGCCGGGTCGTACATCTCGTCCACATGCGCCACCTGATCCTGGTCCAGTATGCTGTAGATCAGGTCGGGATCATGATAGCAGTACCCGCCGACCAGCATGGCCGGGACGGCGCTCAGCGCGAGGGCCAGCCAGAAGTAACGCAGGTTCTCCCGCACCGCGCGCGGAAACCCGGCCCCGAGAAAGGCAAGCATGCGTCTCAGCACGAGCCGTCGCGGACGATAGATCTGCCGATGGCCGCGCAACACGAGATGATGAAGCTGGCTCAACAGCGCAGGACTATAGCGGCGGCTCCTGGCGAGCGCATAGTGCGAGCACAACTCGCGGTACAGGGCGGGCAGCACGCTCAACTCGGAGGGATCCGAAGCAACCGTTCGCTGGCGCTGCTCGAGCTGGTCAAGCAACCCGCTCACCTGCTGCCAGGTCTGCGCGCGTTCGCGTTCGAACTGCTCCTGGTGCATCACCTTTAGCGACCCCTCGCCAGCCAATTGGCATAGCCGCACAAGGCATGGACGGCGGCTTCGGCGGACTGACCGGTAACGACTTGCAACAGCTCCGCAAGCTCCGCCGCACGCTGCTGCGACAGATCTCCGCTGCGCTCGGCGAATTGCAGCAGCACCTGTTGCTCGTCCGGCGAGAGGTCCACCGGAATCGGCAGCGGCGCACAATCCGGGATCCGCCGCCGGATACCCGGGTGTTCCCGGTACACCACCAGAGTACCCGCCGCCAGGTCGCCGAGACGCTTGAAGTCCTTGCTCGCCAGCACACTGAGCAGCCCGAAGCCGTAGAACAGGGGCAAGAAATCGGCGGCCCGGAGCAGGTTGCGGATCAACGAGGACGACCATGCCACCGGGGTGCCATTGTCGTGGATCACCGTGATGCCCATCGCCTGTTTGCCCGGGGTTGCCCCGCTGTGGACCTCGAACAGGACCGGGTAAAACCACTCGATGAGGAAGAACCCGATCAGGATCGTGGCGAACCCCAGACCACCGAGGAAAGCAAAGGGGATGCTGATCGCAGCATACAAGGCGGCGCGGATGACGCCGTCGATCGCCCATGCGCATGCGCGAACTACAGGGCCGGCGAGCTTGATCTCCAGGATCACGCCTTCCGGCGTTTCGAAGGCGCGTGCGGTGTCGAGCGTCCCCATGGCGGGCCCGCAAGGGAGCTTCGCTAGCGCGTCCGATCTTCCGGATTTAACCGTAGTAGATGTCGCGGTATCCGGTATAGATCGACGCCATGATCATCGGCATGACGATCAAGAGACCCAAGCCGAACGGTAATGCGCCGACGATTACCAGCAGCATCCCGGCCAGCCCGTAGAGCAGGAACGGCAGGACGTTCTTCAGGCAACCGACGAAACTCAGCCGCATCGCACTGAACGCCGAGAGGTCGGACAAGGCGATCAGCGGCGGCGCGAACCAATACGCCATGAGCAGCGGGATGGCGAGGGCAGAACCCGCCAGCAAGGCGAGCATGAAGGCCGGACTCCCGAGCACGGCAACGACGATCGCCGGATCCTCGGCCTCCAGGGCCCCCATTCCGCCCAGGCTGGCAAAGGTCCCCATCAGCATGGCTCCGACGATTACCGCGATGACGATCATGCCGACCAAATAGAGCAGGCCGACCAAGAGCAGTTGTCCCGTATTGCGGGAAAAGCCCGCGAACAGACTGGCCAGCTCGAAATCGTCCCCCTGCTGCTGCGCGTCGGCGCCGATCATGAAGCCGGCCACGATCACTGGCGAGATCAGGCTTACCAGGAGGGAGCCGACGAAAGGGATCAGGCTGAGCACGATCGACATCCCTACCCAGAGGAGCAGTGCCAGGACCCAGATGCCCGGATTCTGCCGTAGGTGCCAGAAACCGCGCGCCAGCCAGGCCCAACCATGGCTGAAGGGGACCGACACCGGCCCGCTCATCTCGCCCTCGGTTGTCGAGGGCGCAAGTTCCGCCCGCGGCGCCGCGTAGGGATTCGCCGCACCGGCTCCCGGCACGCTGCCGCCGCTGCCTGCCGAGTCTTGCTGTCGCGCTTGGATCGCACGGTACTTCGCGATCACGATCCCGCAGTCCAGGCAGCTCCCGCCCTCGATCCTTTGCGAGCCGCATTTCGGGCAGCCCTCTGGTTTGCCCCCCACCGCCACGCTCTCTTCCTCGGCCGGTGCACCCGCCGGCGCCTCCATCGGCTCCAAGGTCAGGCCGGAGGCGTCGCTAAGGGGTAACGGGGGTTCTAGCCGAACCTGCATTCCTATCTTTTCCAGGATGCTGCGGTAACGCAGCGCCGCTGCTTGGTCGAGCCCCTGTTTCAGCACCAGCTCCCGATTGGCCTGCAGCACCGCGCGGGCCTTGTCTTCGGCGATACGGAACTGTCCGGCAAACGCGGCCGCCGCAACTTGCGGGTCGATGTTCGGCTGCAAGCGCCCGGTGAAAACGATCTTATGCTCCCCACCCATTTCGCGTTCCCCTCGTTATTGGTTATCGGTCTCCAAACACCTGGGCTCGGGCGCGCATTCCCGGCAAGACCGCCGCACCCATGTTTTTTTTATAGTAGGAAAGCATGGTACGGTCTGTAACGCAATGCGGACCGGATCCCCTTCACATCGTCCGCAATTGAGCACCGTGCAGCATCAACGATGCCGGACTGGGCAGAGGCCGAATCGCAGTGGGGGCTTGCTGCGAGCGCCTTGCCCGGGCGCCACGACCGGGAAGCGCCGTTGCGCCCGGCGAACCGGGTTGCGTGTACGGAACCCGCGCCTCAGATGCTCTGCAAGGCGTCGGCAAGACCCAAGACCGGCAGCACCTCGAGGCCCTTGATCGGTTTTCGCGGTGCATTCGCCTGGGGCACGATGACACGCCGGAAACCGTGCTTGACGGCCTCCATGAGACGTTCCTGGCCGCTGGGCACGGGCCGGATCTCACCCGACAGGCCGACCTCGCCGAACGCAGCCAGATCTTTCGGCAGCGGGCGATCCCGCAGACTCGACAGCACGGCCAGGAGTACCGGCAGATCGGCCGCCGTCTCGGTGATGCGCACGCCACCGACCACGTTGACATACACATCCTGATCGTAGGTGGAGATCCCGCCGTGACGGTGCAGCACTGCCAGCAGCATCGCTAGACGGTTCTGCTCCAGGCCAAGCGTGACCCGCCGCGGGTTCGCCAGCGGGCTCTCATCCACCAGGGCCTGCACCTCGACGAGCATCGGGCGGCTGCCTTCGCGAGTGACCAGGATGCTGCTACCCGGCACCTGTTCCTGGTGCCGGGAAAGAAAGATCGCCGATGGGTTGCTCACCTCTTTCAGCCCCCGGTCCGTCATGGCAAACACGCCCAACTCGTTGACCGCACCGAACCGATTCTTGATGGCGCGGATCAGACGCAACTGGCTGCCGGCCTCGCCCTCGAAATAGAGCACCGTGTCGACCATGTGCTCCAGGACCCGCGGGCCCGCGAGCGCACCCTCTTTGGTTACGTGCCCGACAAGAAACACCGCAGTTCCGCTCCGCTTGGCGTACTGCACCAGCTGCGCAGTAGCCTCCCGCACCTGGGCTACTGCCCCTGGCGCCGACTGCAATTGCTGCGTATAGACAGTCTGAATCGAATCCACCACCAGCACATCCGGGCGCTGCTGATCCGCCACCGCCAAGATCTGCTCCACGCAGGTCTCGGGCAGCAGCAGTAGCTTTGCATCCGCAGCGCCAAGGCGCTGCGCGCGCAGACGGATCTGTTGCGGCGATTCCTCGCCCGAGACATAGAGGGCGCGCATCCCGGAGGCCAGGCGCGCCAGAGTCTGGGTCAGGAGCGTCGATTTGCCGATGCCGGGATCACCGCCCAGCAGGATCACGGACCCGGCAACCAGGCCCCCTCCCAGCACCCGGTCCAACTCCGCCACGCCGGTGGACCGAGTAGTCTGCTCCGTGCTGTCGACCGCGCCGAGCGGAATGACCTCGGAGCGGGCCGCGACGCCCGCATAACCCGAGAAACGGGGGTTGCCCTTGCCGGGTATCGCTGAGCGGCATTCCTCGACCGAGTTCCAAGCCTGGCACTCCGGGCACTGCCCGGCCCACTTCGCCAAAGACGCGCCGCAAGCGGCGCAGGCGTAGGCCGCTTTCATGTCGACCCCACGACGGCTCGGTGCACCCGGCGCACGCGAGGGGTCAGGCCGCACAGCAACTCGTAGCTGATGGTGCCTGCGGCCAACGCCACCTCCTCGACCGGCAGACCTGCACCCCAAAGCACGGCTTCCTCTCCGACTTCGGTTTCCGGACGGCCCCGCAGATCGACAGTGATCATATCCATGGAGACGCGTCCGACCAGGGGCACGCGCCGTTCCCCGAGCAGCACCGGAGTTCCGCTGGGCGCATGCCGCGGATAGCCGTCACCGTAACCGATCCCGATGACGCCAATATCCATGTCCTGCGGGCAGCGATACTCGCCCCCGTAGCCAACGCCCTCCCCGCGTCTCACCCGCTGCACGGCGATCACCCTGGCGCGCAGGGTCATCACTGGCTGCAGGCGACGCTGGCCACCGCTCTCGTCACGAAACGGAGATGCGCCGTACAACATGATGCCGGGGCGGATCCAGTCGGCGTGGGTGCTGGGCCAGCCAAGGGTGCCCGCTGAATTGGCGACACTCAGCTCGTCTCCCGCCACCAGCTCTTCGCGTATCCGCCGCGTCTGCTGTTCGCTCAGCGGGTCTGCGAGATCGTCCGCGTTGGCCAGATGCGTCATCCAGCGCGGCGAACCCGCCAGCGCAGGACAGCTACTCAGTAGCGAGCGCAGCCGCGGAACCTCGCAGGCGGGAAAACCGAGCCGATGCATGCCAGTATCAACCTTGACCCAGAACCTCAGGGGCCGCCCGGGGGGGGCACATTGCAGCAGCCCGATCTGGTATTCGTTATGCAGCGAGACCTGCAGCTCCCAATGTCGGGCAAGCTCGATTTCCGCCTCGCTGAACGGACCTTCGAGCACCAGCAAGGACGCGGCTACACCGGCTTCGCGCAGCTGCACCGCCTCGTCGACCCGGGCGACCGCCAGACCGTCGGCCAATGCCCCGAGGGTGCGAGACACCCACACGGCGCCGTGACCATAGGCATCGGCCTTGACCACCGCCCACACCTTGGTCCCCGGAGCCGTTTCCCGCGCCACCCGAAGGTTGTGCCGCAGGGCTGCGTGATCGACCTCGGCCCACGGAACGAAGTCCCTCAATAGCTCTGGTCCCCGTAGACGTCGGTGATGAAGTTCTCGAACTTGGTGTACTGGCCGAGGAATGTCATGCGTACCGTGCCAATCGGACCGTTGCGCTGCTTGCCGATAATGATCTCGGCCTTGCCCTTGTCCGGGCTGTCCTCGTTATAGACCTCATCGCGGTAGATGAACATGACCAGGTCGGCGTCCTGCTCGATGCTGCCGGACTCGCGCAGATCCGACATCACAGGCCGTTTGTTCGGTCGCTGCTCCAGATTTCGATTCAACTGGGAAAGGGCGACCACCGGGACCTTCAGCTCTTTGGCCAGGGCCTTGAGCCCGCGCGAAATAGCCGAGATCTCCATTACCCGGTTTTCTCCCTGTCCCGGGGCCTGCATCAACTGCAGGTAATCGATGACGATGAGGCCGAGCCCGCCTTGCTCGCGGGTCAGCCGCCGCGCGCGTGCTCGGACCTCGGTCGGCGACATGGCGGGTGTGTCGTCGATGAACAGGGGCGCCTCGGCGAGAATGCTCACCGCGGACGTGAGGCGGGGCCACTCGTCTTCTTGCAGCTTCCCGGTGCGCACCTTGTGCTGATCGATCCGGCCGAGAGACGACATCATGCGCATTGCCAACTGCTCGCCCGGCATTTCCATGCTGAACACGGCAACCGGAAGTTGCCCGCGGATTGCCACGTTCTCGGCGATGTTCATGGCGAACGTCGTCTTCCCCATGGAAGGTCGCCCGGCGACAATGATCAGATCGGATGCCTGCAAGCCGGAAGTCAATTCGTCGAAATCGGTGAAGCCACTGCTCACGCCGGTAATCGGCTCGTCCTTCTGGAACAGCGTCTCGATTCGATCCACTGCTTTGGTGAGAAGCGACTTGATCGGGGTGAATCCGCCGCCGCGGCTACCCAGTTCCGCGATGCGGAACACCTTGGCCTCGGCATCGTCGAGCAACTCGACAGAGTCGCGTCCCGCGGGATTGAAAGCGCTGTCGGCGATCTCGGTGCCCACCGAGATCAGTTGCCGCATCACGGAATACTCGCGCACGATGCCCGCGTAGGCGCGGATGTTCGCCGCGGAAGGGGTGTCTTTGGCGAGCATCCCCAGATAGGCCAGACCGCCCGCGTCGTTCAACTTGTCGTGGCGTTCGAGCTCCTCTGCCAGGGTCACTACGTCCAGCGGTTTCCCCTGCTCCGCGAGTTCGGCGGTCGCATGGAAGATCAGCCGATGCTCGCGGCGGTAAAAATCTTCTTCGGATATTCGGTCGGCGACCTGGTCCCAGGCCTGATTGTCCAGCATCAGGCCACCCAGTACCGATTGTTCGCCCTGGATCGAGTGGGGAGGAACCCGCAGTGCTCCGGCTTCCGCCGTCGCGTATTCGGGACCCGCCGGGGGAAAGGCAGTCTCAGCCATGCGCGTGCCGCTAAATCGATTCAAGAATCGACAGCATAGAACAGTCGCTGCCGCGAGACAAAGGGCGCCTGGCCAGGCGAAAGGGAGCGCCCCGGTGGTGCCCGGTCAGGACGTCGCGCGCCGTCGGACCCCGGAGCCCTGACCGCCGTACGGGATGCAGCTTCGGCTCCTCGGCCGGGCGGCAGGGCCCGCCGACCGGGACCCGGAGACGGCGTCCCTATTCGGGGACGATCTCCAATTTCAGTTTGGCGTCGACGTCGGTGTGGAGGTGCAGATCGACTTCGTACTCGCCGGTCACCCGCAAGGCCCCCTGCGGAAGCCGTACCTCTTGCTTCGCGAGCTCGATGCCGGCCTCGTGTACGGCCTGCGCGATGTCCGAGGTGCCGACGGAACCGAACAAGCGCCCCTCGTCACCGGCTTTACACGGGATCCGGATACTCAACTGTTCGAGCTGGACCTTGCGGCTCTCCGCCACCGCGAGCGACTGTGCCGCCTGCTTTTCCAACTCCGCCCTGCGCTCCTCGAAGGCAGCCAGGTTCTCCGGCGTGGCGGATACCGCTTGTCCCGTCGGCACCAGGAAATTGCGCCCGTAGCCGCCCTTCACGACCACCCGATCACCCAGGCCGCCAAGATTGTCGATCTTTTTCAGTAGAATTACTTCCATCGTACCCGTCCCCTGTTTCAGGTCTGAAGCTCAGAATTCGTCATACTTCGGGCGTACCGCCGCTGATCCGGTCGCGAAAATCGACCCAGGTATCCGCATAACCGGTCGCCGCCGTAAGCAATACCACCACCTGCGGCATGAGAAACAGCAGCAGGTACAGTCCAAACAACCAGGCGCCCTTGGCCCCGGCTTTCCCCACAGCGCCGTGGGCCACCGCCAGACCCTGGAAGAAATAAGCCGCGATCAGCACCAGGCTGACGTCGCGCAGGAACGGAAAACCACCCGCAGGCCCCACCAGTGCGACAGCGACAACCGGTAAGGTGGCCAGCGCCAACGGCCGATGCAGACGCAATTCGTGGAACTCCTTGCGAAAACCGCCCGGATTGTACAGCGCCGCTTGCCAGAATCGCGCCAGGAAAATGACCACAACCAGTTGCAGGAAGAACCCGGTTGCCAACAGGCTGGTCATCCAAGGCGCCAGGACCGCGATCAGCGCCTCGCTCTGGGCCTGATCCAGCACCTGCTGCTCGACGATATCATTGGCCAGGGGCTGCAACACCTCTTGCCAGCTCGCTGCATCACCGATGCGCAGCGAATAGAAGACCACGACCAGCACGCCCGCCAGGACCGCCCCCTGCACGGTAAGCGCAAGCGAGCGGCTCGAGCGCAAGACAACTGCGAGACCCCAAACCGGCACCCAGAGAAGCAATGTGAACACCACCACCGGCGCCGCATTGCCGAGGATCAGCCAGCCGAGCAGGGCACAGGCGATCGTCGCCAACGCCAGAACGCTCGCGCCGGAAACCTCGCCCTGGCGCAGAGTGACAAGTCCGACGCTTGCAGAGGCGAGAATGCCGATCGGCGGGAACAGTAGTCCCAGCATGGCAAGGAGCGTGGCCACCATTACGGCCTGCGCCCTGCCGCGCATCACAAGGGATGCTAGACCTTGCATGGGTACCGCGGATTCACCGGAACCGGCCGGGGCAGCGGCCACCCGCCCGCCCCCGGAAAAGCCCTAGTGCCGATCCGTGAAAGGCAGCAGTGCCAGATAGCGGGCCTGCTTGATCGCCGCCGTGAGCTGGCGCTGATACTTCGCTTTGGTGCCGGTAATCCGGCTGGGTACGATCTTTCCGCTTTCGCTGACGTAGGCCTTGAGCAGGTTGAGATCCTTGTAATCGATCTCCTTGATTCCCTCGGCCGTGAAACGACAATATTTCTTACGGCGAAAATAACGAGCCATGGTGTCACCCCAAATCTTTGCTGAACATCATAAGGAATGCTGTCGCGAACCGTTACTCGGAGCCTTCCGAGGACTCGGCTGGCGCAGGCGCGGTGGCGGTTTCTTTCTCTTCCTGCGGCTTCGCCAACGGCGAGGGCTCAGTAACCGCTCTCTTGCGGCTGAGAATCAGGTTGCGCAGAACCGCGTCGTTGAAACGAAACGCGCTCTCCAACTCGTGCAGCGCGTCCGCATCGCATTCGACGTTCATGAGCACATAGTGGGCCTTATGGATCTTGTTGATCGGGTAGGCCAGCTGGCGGCGCCCCCAATCCTCCAAGCGATGGATCGTCCCACCGTGGGACTCGATGGTCGAGCGGTAGCGATCGATCATCCCCGTTACTTGCTCGCTCTGGTCCGGGTGCACCAGGAACACGATCTCATAGTGTCTCATTGAGGCTCCTTTCGGTTATGCAGCCTCCCGGATTACGGTGAGGCAAGGAGGATAGCAGCAGCCCACGACACTTCTGTCGGGCGGCCGATCGAAGCGGGCGAGGATAACAGCAAACACCATTTGCGGCAAGTCGCTCGGGACTTGCCGCAGCGGACCAGGCGAGTGTGGCGCCAGCGGCTAACGCTTACCCGGCGCAGGTATCGACAGTGTCGGCCAAGCGGCACGCAGGTAGACCACCATCGACCAGAGCGTCAACACCGCGGCGATATACAGCAGCAACATGCCGGAACGGTGGACCGGGAACCCCAGCACATCGGCCCGATAGATGAGGAACAAGATCGCCACCATCTGCAGAGCAGTCTTGACCTTGCCGACCAGAGTAACCGCCACCGCAGCGCGCTCGCCGACCTCCGCCATCCACTCACGAAGCGCGGAAACAGCGATCTCCCGACCGATGATGACCGCGGCGGGAAGCGCTAGCTGGGGTGTCGGTTCGGCCTGCACGAGCAACACTAGGGCAACAGCCACCATTAGCTTGTCGGCAACCGGATCAAGAAACGCACCCATCCGCGAGACCTGCTGCCAACGCCGCGCCAGGTAGCCATCCCA
>JAHEIA010000068.1 GCA_024639625.1 Chromatiales bacterium | reverse complement strand
CGATCCGGCTTGTTGGTCAACACGAAGAAGTTGGTGCGGTTGATGTCGTTCTTGAACTGGACACCTGCCTGCTGCTGGTCGTTCTCAAACTCGTGGACCCATTCGAGGCTGACCTGCGGGACGACGACCCCGAACGATTGGCTGAAGGCCCGCGCCAGCTGCAATCCGAGATTGGAGGTGAACGACTTGTATTTCTGCGAGCTGTAATTGAGCGCCATGCTGCCGCCGGTCGTCGTTGGGCTCGACATGTTTTCCGAGTAGCTGTCCACCTTGTTCTGCAGATAGTCGAATCGAAGGTAAGGGGAAAGGGTCAGCGCATCTTTCGCAAAGTTGTAACCCGCGCCGAGGCTGGCGGAAAACGCGTTGCTGTCCGGGCTCGATTTGGCGGTCTGGTTGGCGGTGTCCCCGGTTACTGAATAGACGATCCGGCGTTTCATGTCGTAGTCGAAGCGGCCATAACCCAACAGCCCGTTCAAGTACACCCCGTTTTCCAGAAAGTAGGTGCCGTATAGAGTGCCGCCCCAGGCGCTGGTATCAATCTTGCCGCGATTGTTGTTGAAATCCGAGTTACCGTCACCGTAGTTGAGGGAGACACCGCCGATGAAATTGTCGTTGAAGCGGTAATCCAAACCCGCCGTAATACCCCAACCATCGAAATCGAAGCCGGGCTGGTAGGCAGTGTCATCCTCGTCGCCGAACACGTACCGGATGTTGAAAAACGTACCCAGGCGGCCAAACTGGGCGTCGCTGCTGGCACCACCCCCGGTTTGCCCGGAAAAGGGATTGTTGGCCGCAAGCGCAGTATCGCCACTGAATGCCGGCATGCCGCTGGCGAGCCGGACCGCCGACAACCGGTTATTGATGATCGCGATATTATTCACCGTACGGCGGACAGGAGCGGAATTCTCACCGTTGATCTGATCTGCCGCGAGTTCCAAGAGTGCGTCGGAAACACCTTCTGTATCCGGTATGGAGCCGCCGACCAGCAGGTTGCAGTCGTCCTGGAAGGCCCGGTTGGCCGGGTTGCTGCTCTGCCCGTTGGCGCCGGTGGCGCAGGTACCGAAGACCGCTACGCCAAAGATTCCTCCGTTTACCGACGAGTTTTCCACCGCCTCGACATACTCCGGAGGGGGCTCGATCTGGGCATAGGCACCGGTTGCGCTCACCAGCGTAAATACAGCAGGAACTGCGATCGCCCATCGGTTCTTTGCACTTCCCCCCGGCCGCTGCATAACGTCTCCCCGTAACGCTTTCACGTTGTTTTCCCCTTATTCTGAAATAGGACTGTTAGGACGCTCTCTCCAGCCTTCTCGTGATCGCGAACCCAGACCCCGTGAAGCCGCCAGGCATCTTCGAATCCACTCCCGGCGCCATCTGTTGCAAAAAAGATACGCCCATCCGCTGTCTTTAACACACTGGCAATTAGGCAAAAGCGCAAGCGCTTTCGGTTTCGCTCGCAAGGTTATGTTGCTTTTTTAATCCAGTTCATGTGCGAATGCAACACCCCGGGCTCGATATCCCGGCTCCGCCGGATCGGATGGGCTCTCGCTGCCGGGTATTGCGCTCGGTTCCCGTCCTGCGAATCCTCAGCGGCGGCTCGGACAATACCAGGGGCGTTATGCCCGGGTTAAAACTTCTCCGGAATGAACCTGCGGCCCTTCAGCGTCGTTTGATCGTCGTACTTGTTTTTCATGTTGCGTTTGCCCAAATCGATCTTCTCCCGCGGCAGGTCCTCGTACGGCAACTGATTCAAAAGATGGGAGATGCAATTGAGACGCGCCCGTTTCTTATTGTCCGAGCGCACGATGTGCCATGGGGCGTGGTCCGTATCCGTTACGGCCAGCATCGCATCCCTCGCCTTCGAGTAATCGTACCAGCGTTTGTAGGACTCTAGATCCATCGGGCTGAGCTTCCAAATCTTGCGCGGATCCTCGATGCGCGAGCGGAAACGCCTCTCCTGCTCTTCCATTCCCACATCAAACCAGTATTTGATCAGGGTGATCCCCTCGTAGATGAAGTAGTGCTCCAGGTTCGGAACATCCTCCAGAAAACGTGCGTATTCTTCATCGGTGCAGAACCCCATGACACGCTCGACACCCAGCCGGTTGTACCAGCTCCGGTCGAAGATCACGACCTCTCCGGCCGCGGGAAAATGGTTCAGATAGCGCTGGATATACATCTGGGTCTTTTCCCGCTCCGTCGGCGCGGGTAATGCCACGACCCGAAAGGTCCGTGGGCTCACGCGTTCGGTGATGCGCTTAATGACACCGCCCTTGCCGGCCGCATCCCGTCCCTCGAACACGATAACGACGCGCTGGCCGGTTTGCTTGACCCAGTATTGCAGCTTCACCAGCTCGCCCTGCAGCCTCTCCAACTCGGATTCGTATTTCTCGGTAGAAAGCTTTTTCTTTTTCGTCGCTTTTTCTATCTCCCGTTTCGCCTTCTTGCCCCCGGCCTTTTCGCTTTTCTTTGCCATTCCGGTTTCTCCTCGCAAATTGGTGGTTGTAATGCTGGCTCGCAGTCTGTACTCGCTCTGACGTCCGGCCGCGTCACTGTTCCTTCCCGCCGCGGACGAAACGATCAAGGGCATCGGCGACCAAGACCCTCGATCCGAGCGCCCGTGTCGCGTCATTCGCCAGGCAATCGTGAGGCAGCAGGGTCACCTCTTCTAGTCCTCCGCTGTCCGCATTCCAACGCCCGAGTACGATCCGCTTGCTGCCGTATCCTAACCCTTCCGGGCGAGCGGGACATCATCGTGATTCGGCTCGCTCGGCGCGTTTGAGTCCCCTTACTGCTGTGGGTCCGCCTGCTCGGCGGACGAACCAAAACGCTTCTCAGCCTGTTCCACGATACGCTGCCGCAGACCCGGTCTTGCATCGAACGCGCGATGGAAATCCTTGGCATCCAGCTCCAACAGTTCGAGATGGGTCATCGCTACCACCGAGGCGGTGCGCTTGCGGTGATACAACAGCGCAACCTCACCGAAGAAGTCCCCCCTCCCCTCGTGGATCGGTTCCGGCTCGATCTGCACCTCCACCTCGCCGGACACGATGAAAAAGATGCTGTCCGCTTCGTCATCCTTCTTGAAGATCACCTCGTTCGCGCTCGCGGTGCGAGGACGTAGCAGCGAGGCGATCTCCGCGATCTCCTGGGCGTTCAGATGAGAGAAGAACGGAACCTTGGCGACCAGGTCCCAGCTCAGCATGAAGTTCTTTCTTTTCGACTCCTCGGAAAACGCGGACGCCAGTATGCCCGCAGGGAGCGCGAACGTGCCGATTCCCAACATCATGATGATGATGCCGAGGATCTTTCCCATCATCGTCTGCGGTACCAGGTCACCGTATCCGACCGTGGTAAGGGTGGCCATTCCCCACCACATGGCATGCGGGATGCTCGCGAAGGCCTCGGGCTGCCGGTCGTGCTCGAACAGATACACCAGTGACGAGGCGATGAACAGAATGATCAACATCAGCGAGAAGACCGCGACCAGGGTCCGCCTTTCTCGCTTCAGCACATTTCGCAGCGTCGCAACCGCGGGAAGAAAGCGTGCGATCTTCAGGATCCAGAGCAGGCGGAACAGGCGCAGAAAGCGCAGGTCCAATCCGACGATGGTGCCAAGCCAGAACGGGAGTATGGCCGCCAGATCGATAATCGGCAACGGCGACAGGATGTAACGCACCCGCCCCCGAATGGGCTTCTTGTAGAGCCCGGAAGGGTGTAGCGGGCAGGTCCACACCCGTAGCACGTATTCCACGGTAAAGACGAGCATGGATACCAGGAGCAGGCCTTGGAAGAAGGCGCCGAATTGCACGCGAATCGATTCGATGGACTCCAGGATTACAGCCAGAACATTAAGCAAAATCAGTACCAGCAAACCCCAGTTCAAGATCCCCAGGGAATAGGGTCGGTCCACTTCCGGTTCGAGGAGCGCGAACACAGACCGCTGCAGGCGTTCGGTCTTGCTTTCGAGATCTTGCATAGCCATCAAACCTGTTGAAGAGAACCGGCAGGCTCACGCCTTTGATCCCTGTTGTCCGTGCTTGTGCCATAACGGAGTTGCAGGATTCACTGATCTCCCGTGCCGCAGCGCTCGTCGGGATGGCCGTCGACAAGGCCGTTCAGCAAGGTCGGCCACAGCGACTCCCAGCAACAGGCGTGATCAACACCTTCCAGCACGACCGCCCTCGCCTCCGGCTGCCGAGCCGACGCATCCAGTACCAGCTCGGGCGTGACGATTTCGTCTTCCTCCCCTATGAAATGTAGCTGCTGCACCGAGGGCGGCAAGGGCGCACGCAAAGTGGGATTCAAAGATCCGCTCAGCGGTGTATAGCCGTGCAGGCGCGCCCAGCCATCCGGATCGAGATTTCCCGCCAGGGTCACTACGGCGTGGGCCTCCGGTATCCGCTCGGCGATCAGCATGGCCAGAGCGCCCCCGCCGCTGTATCCGATCAGCTGTATCTCTTCTGTTCCTTTGCTCTCGATCAGCACCTTCAGGACGCTGACCATGCTGTCCACCACCCGTTCGGAGTAACGCTGGTGGGTCCAGTGCAATGGTTCGCAAGGCGGCGCATCGGCCTGTCCCGCATAGCAGGGGCGTCCTAGGTAGAGAGCGGGGCTGCTGTCGAGGGACATCAAGCGCAGAACCAGAGGATCACGCGCTGTAGGATCGCTTGCAGGGATTCCGGTGGCGACCCAGGGCGTACCGTCCCCGTCGAGGTAGACATGGAGACGGCAAGCACGCCCCACCGCCGCCGCGTTGAGAAACAACGTGTGCCGAAAATCGGAACCCGTTGCCACATCCTTTTGCAAACCGAGATCGGCGGCGGAGCGCCGGAATGCCTTGGCGGGATCGTGGCTGCAGGCGATGAGCGCCGGAAGGCAAAGGACTCCGAGCGCTACTCTAGACCACATCGCTCAGGTCGGCTGAGCGCCCAATGCCATGCGGTACCCGGAAGCCACTGTGGGTCGTCGCGCCAGCCACCCGCTCGCGACGCACGCAGCCAATGCCCGGGGTGCTCGGCGCAAGCCTTGCGCTAGGAGTCACTTGACGCAGCGGCCGTCCGATCCGTCGCGGCAGATCGCGCCATCGACCCATGTTGCCCCGGAGAGATCCGCGCCTTCGAACTCCGCGTTGACCAAGGTGGCCCCGGAAAGATTTGCGCCCCGGAGGTCCGCCCCCTCGAAGCTTGCATTCACGATGTTGGCGCCGGCGAGCTTGGCCCCCGCCAGATCCGCGTTGTCGAAATCGCAGTTCACCAATGCCGCCCTCGACAGGTCGGTGTCGCGCAACTGGGCATCGATAAAGGAAGCGTTCGCCAGCTTGCTGCGGGCGAGTTTCCCGTCCGAAAGGTCCGCTCGGTCGAACCAGCCGTTGCTTAGATCCAGGCCCTGCCAATCGACACCGGTGAGCACCTGGTCGCTGCATTTCATCGCCGCCACCGGTTTCTTCTTGTCGCAGGGCTGGGGACCCTGGGTCCCTCCGCCACCACTACCGATGGTGATCTTCCTCTGGTTACCGAACTCGTCGTTCTCCAGGATGATGATTTGCCTGCTGCCGACGGCCCCCTCGGGGGTAGTCTGAATCACCGAGTCTTCCGCGATACGGTATTCCGTTTCACCGGCTATGCCCGGTACAGAAGCCAGGCCGAGTACCAGCCCTGTGGCTGCGGTTGTGAAGTGCGCTTTTCTGTTCATGGCGGCTCAATCGATAAGAGTTTTAGGGATGAGGAGAAAGTCGCCGGATTCGTGCCCGGCATACTTGATCGGAGCATATTCCGGAACCTGTTCTACCTGGTACTTGTTGGCCTCGAACGCGACCCGCGCTGCCACCTCCCGGTACAGGCGTTGCCCTTCCACCACTTCTTCCATGTCGGACAGAACCCCGAGCAAGGCCTTGGCAAACACCGAGTGTTCACCGCCGCCGCCATCGAGTACCGGTTGCAGACCGCCGGAGCTTAGAACCGTGCGCGAGCGCATCTTTGCGATGAGTTTGAACCAGTGGGCCCGCTCCTCCTGGGTTTGACCCGACTCCAGGTTGGCCAGTGAGGATCGCGTGAGCGCACCCGAATAGCAGGAGTCGACCACAACCAGCACATGGCGCACGGACATCGCGTTCAGAATATCGGTGACCGCGACGTTCGAGATCCAATTTGCTGTGCTGTGCCGTTCCGCGTCCACGGGCAACCAGTGACCCCGCATGTTGGTTCGATCGAGTTCACCGTGCCCCGCATAGTAGATCAGAAGGTTGTCGTTCTCGGTCAGCTTTTTGCGCAGCTTGTTGAGCTCGGAGAGGATCTGGTAGCGATCGGCGTTCAATAACAATGTGGTCTTGAACCCGTATTTTTCCTGTAGGATCGTGGCCACATCGCGTGCGTCATTCACCGAGGTGTCCAGGTCCGGCAAGGTCGCATAATCCTGATTGCCGATGACCAAGGCGTAATACTCCCCGACGTCGCTCTTCTGCAAGAAGGACAACCGCTTGGCGATCGGTTTCTCTTCGCTGATGCCGGATACGAACTGGAAGGCGAGAGTTCCACGCCGGCCGGCCACGTCGATGGCGACGATATTGATCGGCGTCTCCGCCGTTGTCAGTGGCACCTCGGTCTTGAACAAGCCCTTGCCGTCCGCCCCTACCGACTCGCCGTTGACAGTCAGGGCATAAAGCTCCGCACCGGCGGATACCTGCCCAATGATGGTTCGCCGGGAAAGCTTCGCGCTCACCGGGATCTTGGCGTCGCCCCCGCGCACGGCCACCAGCGGCGGCTCGATGAGCTGGATGCTGGGGGGCGCCAGCGGAAGATCGCTCTGCGTCGTGCGCCCTGCGGCGCCGCTGTTCCCCGCGGTCTTTTCCAGGGTTTCGAGCCTGGCCAGCAAACGCCCGGACTTCTCCTCGAGCTTCTCGATTGCCGCGCGCTGGGACTCCAATTCGTCTTCCCGCGCGCTCAGTGTGGCCTCTAGTTCGGCGGCACGGTTCGACGATTGGGCCTCTTGCGCCTCGCTTTGCTGCAGTAATCTCGCATAGGCCGATTCCAATTCGTCCGCCCTGGTCTCGGCTGCACGCCGCGCTTGTTCGAGTTGCTCCCTGGTCTTCGCCAGATCCGCTTGCAGGCCGTTCAGTTGGCCCTCGAGCGCCGCCTTTTCGGTCCGGCTCGATTGCTCCAAACGGTACAATTGTTGCTCCCAGTCAGCCGACTGTGTCTCGAGCCGCACCGCGAGCTGGCGTTGCGCCTCCAATTCCTCCTGGCGTTGCCGGAGCAGCTTCTGCAACGTTCGCACACGCTCGGTCTCGCCCGTCTTCTCCCGTTCCGCCACAGCGCTCAAGCGCGCCGTGGTTTGTTTTAGCTTCTGTACTTCCGCCGAGACCTGTTCCTGATAGCGTGTCAGGTCCTTCTGTGCCCGCGCGATATCCGAACGCGCTGCGCTGATCTGGGTTCTCAGCTCCGGGGAATCCTGCGCGGGCGCACCCAGATCGGCCAGCCGCTGCTGCAGATCCAGAGTTTCCGACTGGATGTCCGCAATCGCCTGTTGCTCCTGATCCCGGCGCTGCATCACCTGCTCCACCTCACGAATCGCGTCGTCGGTAGGCGAAACCCCCAGTTGTTCTTCGCGAGATCGCGCCCGCGCCGCCTCGAGTTCCCGCTCGTTCTCCGCGAGCGCCACCCGATTGCGCCGCAATTCTTCCTGGGAATGTCTCAACTCGGCGCGCACAGCCGCCAACTGCCCTTTGACGGACGCCCCCTCGCTTTGCAGCAGGGCGAGCTGTTCCTGCTGTACCCGAGCCTCCGCCTCCAGTCGTTGAATCAAGGCCTTCTGCCGCTCCAGCGCCCGTTGTTCGTCGACCGCCGCTCCCGACGAAGCACCTTGACCCTGCCGGTCGAGTTCCTTGCGCAACCTCCGATTCTCGTTCTCCAGGTCCCTGGCTCGCTGTCGCAGTTCCCTGCGCGCCGACTCGAGCTGCTGTTGTGTCCGCGCCAGATCACGCTGCAACTGCTGCAACTGCAGACTCGCGGCCTGCGCTTCCGCGCTATCCAGGAGGACCGCGTCCGGAAGATCGCTGGCCTCGCGATACAGGTTCAGTGCTGCTTTTCGGTCTTCCGTCACCCCGAGCCCTCGCTCATAAAGAAAGCCGAGGTTGATCTGGGCACGGGGAAACCCTTGGTCCGCCGAGCGGCGGTACCAGAGCGCAGCTAACTCGTAATCCGGTGCACCGCCGATGCCTCTCTCGTAGATCTCGCCGACCTTGTTCTGCGCGTTCGGATCGCCCGCCTGGGCCAGGGGCAGCCACACCTGAAGGGCGCTCGCGTAGTTGGCTCGGTCGTACGCCGTATATTCACCACCGCGTATCTCGCAATCCTGCGCCGTAGTGCTGATCGGGCGCCGCGCGGACAGATAGGTCAGTTGGGAACCGAGCTTCTGCACCCGACCCGGCAACAGACAGTCGACGACCAGTAAATCATCCGCCGATGCCCCAACGATGGTGGAACCGCCGCTGTCGCCGACCGTCGCCTGTTCCGGTACACAGGCAGCGGCAGCCACGGTCGCAATCGACGCCGAGAAAAAGTTTCGCCAAGAGTTCATCATTTCGTCTTCATGAAACAGAAGGTTTCGCCAAGGTTGATCCAATACATGCGCGCATCGCCCTTGCCCTGTCTTGCGAATTCCGCTTGTGCCACACGACGCCCTTCCGACTGCAGAAGACTCCACCCTTGTTCCTCGAGCAACAGAGTCCCCTTTTGCCAGCATTTGATGACGGAACCGTCGGCCTGCCCGGACGACTGGTTGGCAACCCCCGGGGTGGGTTGCCTATTTCCCGCCGGACGTTGCCTTTCGGCCGCGCCTGCCCCCTCTTCCATAATTCCGGAGACCGCGGAAGCCCCTACCACATCCAGCTCGGTGATCCCGCCATGGGTTATGATCGGTGTCCACAAGGCCAAGAGGCAAAGGTGCAGGGACAGGCCGCGGCGCGTACCCGACCGTGACCGCCCCCCTAAATTATTCGACGCGAATTTCAAAGTACTCTCCTCCAAGGTTGGGGCCGACCAGCTGGGCGAAAGCAGTCTCCACGTTCTCCAGGGAACTGACCTGCAGTTCCTCGAAATCGATGCCCTTGATGTCGCCCGGCAGTCCGCTCAACACGTTCTTGGAGCTCGAGAAGCAGGCCAGGCGTTCGGTTTTCCCCGAATTGCTGGCATACAGCTTGAACGGCAGCGAACCGGGCAGCCGTAGCGGTTGGTCATGCTTGACCAGAGAGTCGGGGACGAACCGGTTCGGGAAGAATCGCTGCACGGCGCCATTCTCGTCCTCGAAATAGCAATACAGGTGGGCATCCCGCTCTGGTTGTATGAGCAGTTGGAACTGTTCGCTCGGTTTTAAAGCCTGCTTGCTCCCGGCTGCATATCGAATATCGATGTCCACCGGCGTCGGCGGGACGCTGTAGGGATCCGCAGGCGCCGCCGGTACCTGGCGCGTCAGGACCGCGGAAAACAAGCCGAGATCCACATCACCGTTAACTTCCATACCCAATCCGGCCTTGTAATTGAGGACCGCCTTGGTGAAATCAGCGCTGTACACCCCGTCGATCGGGCCGAGATAGAAGTTCCGGTTCGCCAGCTGAATCTGCAGATAGGGAACGATCTGGCCGTCCGCGACTAGGGTGTAGAACCAGTCGTAGATCTCGCCTTTTACCTCCTGCTGCTCGGGGTCCACCCCCAGGCAACTCCAATAGGGG
>JAHEIA010000472.1 GCA_024639625.1 Chromatiales bacterium | reverse complement strand
GGCCTCCTACCTTTCGCCTTGTCCGCGCGTGCATCCCTGTGCAGGAGGCCTGCCCCGCAGGCCGATGAGGAGAGCCACAAGAGCCACAAGGGACAGGCTCCTGGTCCGCATCCGGGTGTAAGGCCGGTTTCCTTTCCGCGACTAACGGGGGTAGAAAGGAGATGCGCACGTGAGTACCGATACACATCCACCGATCCAGGTTCGTCGAGGAGGGGATCGCGGCCTGGCCGATTTCGGCTGGTTGGAGAGCCGGCATACATTCTCTTTCGGGCAGTACCAGGATCCAGCCCAGATGGGCTTTCGGTCGCTGCGGGTGATCAACGAGGATCGGGTTGCGGCGAGAAAGGGGTTCGCCACCCATCCGCACCGTGACATGGAGATTTTCAGCTACGTCCTGGCGGGAGAGTTGCAGCATGAGGACAGCCTGGGCAACGGGCGGACCCTGGAACCCGGCCAGATCCAGCTGATGAGTGCCGGCCGTGGCGTGACGCACAGCGAGTACAATCCCAGCGAGGAGCACGGTCTGCACTTCCTTCAGATTTGGATTGAGCCGCGCGAAAAGGGGCTGACACCGGGGTATACCGAGTGGCACCCCCATCCGGCGCAGTCCGCCGCGCCCAAAGTCCTGGTGATCTCTCCCGACGGGCGAGAGGGCTCCGCCACCATCCAGCAAGATGCCGAGGTGCGCCGCCTGCTACTGCCGGCCCGCGCATCGGTCTCCCACCGGTTAGCAGACGGTCGCGGGTTGTGGTTGCAGGTGATGAGAGGGTCGCTGGAACTGGGCGGGATTCGCCTGACCGCTGGAGACGGTGCCTGCACGGACGAGGCCGGCACCTATGAGGTCGCCGCAGTAGACGATGCGGAAGCATTGCTGTTCGATCTATGCTGATTCAGGGGCTGCTTGGGATGATTCCCTAAACGAATCATGGCGTCCCGACAGGACTTTACTGCGTGGCCTGCCTTCCGCATTTCGTCTCATCGGGACCACGCCCATCCCTAGCCAGATGAAGAAAACTGTCGGCGGCGACTGCGAGCATCCGATCCCCGCAGTGATTGTATACAATTTACAGGTTGATTCCATCGGCCCTCTCTGGTAGCCCTTAGTCACTATGACGACTCTCCTTCTTCTGCTGGCATTGATTCTCCTGGTAGCTGTTCCGGCGATGATCAAGGAGAATCCGACCCAGGTGCTGCTGGTGCGGGCGGCGCTGTTGGGATTGATGGTGGTCTTGCTGGGGGTTCGGTGGATTTCCTCCCCTCCAGAGCGACTGGATGGGGCGGAGTTATCCAGGAGTACGACGTGGGCGGCAGGATGGAAACTGGGCCAGGTCGTGTCCGAGGCGTTTCCGGACGGGGGTAAGCTGGCGGTCTTCGTAAACGATTCTTCGCGCGAGGTCCTGATGGAACAGGCTCAGTCGCAATTGGACGGCTTGCAGCAGGGCTCCAAGGGGACTGGCTTCGACATTCAGATCATGAAACCGCAGGGCAATGCCAAGCGGGAGCTCTCCGACCTGCCCGATGCGGGGGACATGAATCAGCAGGTTATGCAGGTGCTGGACGCCACGGTCATTGTCTCCTTCGTGCCGTTCCCGTTCAGCCGGCTGAAATCGGAATCACTTCCTCCGGTGTACTTATTTGACGAACGTGGCACCGGCTATTGGAAAGGTTGGATGAAGCAAGGACGGGTGGCGGGAGTGGTGGCACCGCATACCGACTACAAGGCTTTCCACAATGCCAAGTTACAGCGCGGCAGCCCGGCGGATCGGTTCCGAGCGGCGTACGAACTGATCACGCCGGAGTAGTAGAGCTGGGGGAGACCCCATACCTTCCAGCCGGCCGTGTCGGTCGGCCGGTGCAGCCCTTCTCAGCGTCCAGGGCTCGGCGGGTCCGGGAGGACCAGAATGTCCGTCAGCAACGACGGCCAGTCCTCCACCCATTCGACATGGAAGTCGGCAAACAGCATGTTTGCGCTGCCGTTGTGCCGGGTGCCGGGGTAGGCGCCTACCCAACCCGGCGTAATGTTGAAGTCGTGATTCTTGTCCCCGTTCGAGTCTCCAATGACTCCGAAACCCATGGGGTTGGGAATGTCCATTAAGGATCGACGCGGCTTGGACGAATCCCAGCTTCCCACCTCATTCATGTTGTAGCCGTAGCAAACCGTGTCGATATCGAACCCGGGTTCCGGCTCTTCGGCACAGACGAGAATCGCAGGCTCGTAGGTCAGGAGCCCCCGGGTGCCGCTCTCATTGTCCATTCCCATCGAACCCAGCAGGA
The DNA here is from genome assembly GCA_024639625.1 of Chromatiales bacterium. Lineage (GTDB taxonomy): Bacteria > Pseudomonadota > Gammaproteobacteria > Chromatiales > Chromatiaceae > JAHEIA01. Next base: position 735 of record JAHEIA010000472.1, on the reverse strand, counting down.
GGGAGAACCAGGAGTAGGGCTTGGGAGCCAGGCTGGAGTCGCTTCGCCCGCTGAGAGGGAACGCCCCAGGTGTCCTCTCCGGAGGGCCGTCGTCGATCACCTGAAACAGCGCTTTGCCTTGCTGACCGAGGTTCGACATGCAGTGGACCCCCCTGCCTTTGGCCAGTGCGCTTTGCACCGCAGGGACGAGGAGGCTTGCCAGCACGGCAATGATGGCGATCACCACCAGCAATTCGATCAGCGTAAATCCGTCTCGGTTTGACCTTGTTTTCATCAATGCTTCTCCCGGGTGGGTTTGCCTCTGCGAACATCAGTGTGGAAGAAGATACCCGCCCGGGGCGGATCTCTCAAGCGATAAATGCAGATTGTATACGATTTGGGCGGGTGCCCCCGTTCATCAGGGTTGTTGGGCCGGTGAAAGCTGCGATAGGGTCCGGTCATGACCGATGAGTATTGGAACACGATCGCGGACGAGTATCAGCAGGTCACCCGGATTTCGGTGGAGGACTATCACTATGGGCCGCTGCTGGCAGGGGATCGGCAGCTGGGCCTCTTGCCGGAGTCGCTGGAAGGGCTGCGATGCCTGGAAGTGGGCAGCGGTGCCGGCCAGAACAGCCTGTATCTGGCCAGTCGTGGGGCCCAGTGCATCGCATTCGATGCCTCTGAACGGCAATTGGAGCATGGCCGGGAGCTGGCGGCCCGGCTGGGGCTTTCCCTTGACTTTCGCCTGGCGGA
>JAHEIA010000471.1 GCA_024639625.1 Chromatiales bacterium | reverse complement strand
AGCCGAAGCAACGTGCTCCCCCAGGGGGCACGTACATGGATTAGCCGGATGCGCGCGTCGGCCCCCTTCTCCGGTCGGCGGGGGCAGCCTAGCACCGACGTGAACCAACCTCGCCGGAAGCGGGATTGGCGCTCGAGGCGCAGCGGCGGTATCGTAGGCTCTGCCGGGGCCGGCAACCGGGTACGCGTTCCCCGGCCCGCGTTCCGCTGTGGTGATCTGATGACAACACCTCCCAGCAACAATCGGGTTGATCCGGAGCGCCGCAAGCGCCTGCTGCATATCGCCACCACGGCATCAGTGGTTACGGCGGCCGTCTTGATCGTCGGCAAGCTGGGGGCCTGGCTGGCGACCGGGTCGGTAGCGGTGCTCGCCTCACTCATCGACTCGACGATGGATGCGCTGGCCTCGCTGACCAACTTTTTCGCTGTACGCTACTCGCTGCAGCCCGCAGACGAGGAGCATCGCTTCGGACACGGTAAGGCAGAAGCGCTGGCGAGCCTCGGGCAGGCCGCTTTCATTGCCGGCTCCGCCGGGCTGCTTCTGTTGCAGGCGGTAGACCGCCTGCTCCACCCGATGGAGGTTAGCTCGCCGATGATCGGCATCGGCGTAATCGCCTTCGCGATCCTTGCTACGCTGGTGCTGCTGGCGATCCAAAGGCATGTGATCCGAGTGACCGGATCTACCGCCATCAAGGCGGACGCGTTGCACTACTTCACGGATCTGATCACCAACGCGAGCATTATTCTGGCGCTGGTGCTGTCCCTCAACGGGTGGCCGGGGATGGATCCGCTGTTCGGCCTGGGCATTGGGCTCTACGTGCTGTACAGCGCCTGGGAGATCGGCAAGGAGGCGGTTTCCCACCTCATGGATCGCGAACTGCCCGCGGAGATCCGTGAGCGGATGGTGGCCTTGGCGCATGCGCCTGAGGAGGTGCTCGGCGTGCACGACATGCGAACCAGGCAGTCTGGTCAGATGTACTTTGTGCAGATCCACTTGGAACTCGATGACGACCTCCCGCTGCACCGGGTTCACGATGTGGCCGACTCGGTGGAGGACAGCATCCGGCGCGAGTTTCCAGGGACGCAGGTGATCGTGCATCAGGATCCGGTTGGCGTCGTCGACCATGCCAAGGTGGTCGTTGAGCCGGCGCCCGTTTCCAGCATCGAGCCGGGTTGAGGCCGGAGCAACCCCTTAACACGCGCCGCGTATTTCGATGCTCGACCTGATTTTCGAAAAACCGTTACGCGCCGCCGCGACGACCCGGCACGTGGCAACAGGCGCTAGTCTCCAGGGGCCCGAGACGGCGGTCGGCGCGAAGGTCACGGTGATTTCTCCGGGCCTGACGTAACCAAGCCTTCATCCCCGCGTAGTACCCTTTATACCCGCAACGGATCGGCGAGCCGGTGGATCGGCACCCGCCGCCTTTGCGGTTGTACGGCTCTTTATGCCGTCGTCTGAAACCAACCCGGTGAGGCCAGGTTTGCCCGATTCCGCGATTTGGACCGCTTTCCTCCTCGGCATCGCCAGTGCGGTCTCCCTGCCCCTGGGCGCTTTGACCGGCCTGCGCTGGACCCCGAGCGACCGCGTGCAGGCCATCCTGATGGCGGTCGGCGGCGGCGCCCTGTTAGCGGCCTTGACCATCGACCTAGTGGGTTCCGCCCTGGCTCAGGGTCATTTCTACCCCATGGCCCTGGGTGCGCTGCTCGGCGGTTTGCTGTTTATCGTCCTCAACCAGCTGGTCAACCAGCATGGTGGGTTCTTGCGCAAGGCCTCTACCATGTTCGTTTACCTGCGCCGGCAGCGACAGCGGCGGCTCAAGCGGATCCTTTCCCAGATCGGCCGCATCGGTGTATTTCGCAACCTGCCGTCGGAAGACCTACTGCTGCTTGCCGATGTCATGGAGCATAGGGAGTGTAGGGCGGGCAGCGTGTTCTATCTGCGCCGGGACCCTTGCGATGCCCTTTTCGTTATCGAGGAGGGACAGGTAGATCTCCTTGATCCTTTGCGCGAGATGCGCCCGTTCGAGCATCTCGGCCCCAGCGATGCCTTTGCCAGGATGGCCTTTTTCACCGGCCTTCCCCAGGCCACGGTCGCCGTCGCGACTACCGATACTCGGGTGTGGATGCTGCCTCGCGGCGCCTTTCTCCACCTTCTCCAGCGCTCTCGTCCACTGGCCCTTGCGGTCAAAGAATTGCTCGAGGGTCAGGAGATTCGCACCTATCTTCGGGATCGCCACGACCTCGATGAGGACAGGATTCAGGGCTGGCTGCAGGAAGCGGCGGTAAGCCTGGAGGAACATGGTTGGTTCGAGCCGCCGGTGCAGGTGGATCACCACGAAGAGGCGTTCCGCCAGGCGATCAGGGACATGCGGCGCGCGGAGATCTTCCGCGACCTTCCCCCCGAGGATATCGAGGCCTTAAGCGACCGCGTGATCTACCAGCAGTACAAGACCGGAGAGACCTTCTTCCGCAAGAACGAGAGTGCGGAGCGCCTGTACTTCCTCCATCAAGGCGAAGTAGCCTTGATCGACCCGGCGAATCTGTTTGCTCGGCCTGAGTTGCTGCGCGACGGTGGAGCCTTCGGCGCCTTGTCGTTCCTCACCGGGTCGCCCCATAGCAGCAACGCCGTGGCCATCGGTGACGTTTCGGTCTGGATCCTGCGCAGGAAAGACTTCGATGACCTGCTGAGACGATCGCCAAAGCTGGAGCAGGCACTGCGCGATTTTATTCAGCAAACCTCGACCGGAGAGTACCTGCGGCTACGCCACAATTTCCATGCGCACTCGGTGGAACGCTGGATTCACCGCGCTTTGAAAAGCATGGACGCGGGCCGGTTGATGCCTTCCGTCGCCGCCGATGTGGCGGGCTTCAACGACCGCAACGGTGCACCCGTCGCTATTTGGCTGGGAATCCTGCTCGACGGGATCCCCGAGTCACTGGTCATCGGCGCGAGCCTGGTGCACACGCACCTCAGCCTGTCCCTGATCGCAGGGCTGTTTCTCGCGAACTATCC
>JAHEIA010000067.1:577-9759 GCA_024639625.1 Chromatiales bacterium | reverse complement strand
GCATGTTCTTTGGCGAAGATCTTATCCTTCTGGGCCATTAATTTTGCGTCGTTTCCATCGATCAACGCCTGGAACAGGGGTGGCACTTCAGCCACGCATTCCAGGACGATACGCATGTGCTCTTGCATCGGCTTGAATGGCGACTTCGCAAAGAGCGCGCCTATGGGGTTGCTGGTTCGCATGATGTCCTCCGTTGTGGATCGGGTTGGTGAAAAAGCCAAGGATCGGCGTCGCTGACGGGTCGGCAAACCGGGTTGCGTTGGTCCTCCCTATCGTGAGACGCTGGGTTGAGAAATCGGGGCATAAAGGAGGGGGAACGGAACGGGATGCGCCAACCGCGAGAAAGGCAGTTGGATGCTTGCTCGCCACACCGGAACGACACCCTCCCCTAAGGTCCCATAGTACGGCCGGTTTGCCGGCCAATTTTTGTAACAATACGGTAACATACCCCATGTTGAGAAATCTTGATAGAGATCAGTAAGAACGCGGATATCGGAAGGCCGCGCCGCGCCTCGGCATAGTGAGGGCGGAAAACAAAAAGCGCGAAGCGAGGGCGGACGCAGGGCAAAAAAAGCGTTATCGTTCCTCGAGCCGAAGAATGGCCACCGAGCAAACAATATAAAGAACCCAATACCACTATGGCCGGAAACAATAACCGCGATAAGAAGGGTGATGAGCTGCTTCGACAGCTCGGGAATCTGACTGCAAAGGTCAAGAAATACCGCTCCAGCGAGAAGAAGCTGGCGAAGAGGCAGAAGCACCTGCAGCAGGATCACCTGGGTCTCGCTCGGCATCTGCGCACTCTGGAACGCCAATCAGCATCCTTGCGCGAAGGTCTCGATGTCCTGCGCCGAGACGCCAAGGGGGGCGGAGGGGGGGTGCCGACCGCCCACGACGCGGCGCTGGTGGAGCGTCTCGACCAGCTCGAGCAGCGACTCCGCGGCGAGTCCGCGGCGCGGGAGCAGTTGTCCGCAGTGGCGCAGCGTCTCGACCAGCAAGGCAGCGGGCAGGCCGAGCTTGTGCAATTGTTGGAGCAAAGGCTGGCGGGACTGGCAAGCGAGATGCAGCGCCTTCCGGCGGAGGGGACGTCGGCTGAGGCCGTTTTGCGGCCGGAGGTCGATACGGAGCTCGGGCAGCTGAACTCCCTCGCCGAGTCCCATGGCCGGGTCATCCAGGGACTGGGATCACGTGTCGAGGGCTTGGAACAGGCGGTATCCGAACTTGAGGAGCGCAGTCGCCGTATCGGCGCCGCGGTGGGTGAACTCGAAGGGCGCAGCGAGCTGCTGGAGCATCGGCTCGAGCAGGATATCGCGGCGGAGGGGCAGGCGCTGAGTGCCACCCAGCAGGGGTTCGAGTCCCAGGCGAGAACGACCGGCGAGCTGATCCGCAACCTGGAAAGCAGTCAGTCCAGCCTGAGCGAAGACCTGCGCGGACTGGCCGGACGCCAGGACGGCTTCGACTCGGACCTCGCCGAGGCCGGTAACCAGATTCGCTATCTTTCCGGGCTGCTCGACCAACTTTCGGCAAGTCTCGAGGGGGCCGGAGAAGGTCCTGACCGCGAGTCCCGAGAGGCGTTGCTGGCCAAGTTGGAGTCGGGATACGCCGGGATCCAGCAGCAATTGGATAGCCACTCCGCTTTGACCGAGATGTTGGCTCGCAGGCTGGAACTCCTGTCGCAGGCGAAGGTTCGTCAGCAGCCGGAAAGCGCCGGCAGGCATCCCGAGTGGGAACGGCTGGCCGAGGAACTGCGGGAGCTGCAGAGGAAGCTCGCTGCGGTCGAGGGTCGGGCGGAAGGTCTGGAGCGCAGGGTCGATGGGATCTCGCGAACCTCGGCGGATACGAAAACCCTTTCGGCCTCGGAGATGGATCAGTTGCGGCTCGATGTCGCTACGCTTCAGCGGCGTCTGGAGGGTTTCGATACCCTGGAGCAGGATCTCCGGAGCGGGTTTGCGGAGCTACGCTCTTCCAGCAGGGGCATCGTGGAGAGCGGCGGCAGGCAGAAGGAGGCGCTCGCCCGGGTCGACGCCGCATTGACCAAGGTGCAGAGCGAGTTCGAGGCGAGCCAGACGTGGAAGCGGAGCGCCGAGGACCAACTGGGCGAGTTGGCAGACGGCTATAGCCAATGCGTGCGGGTAAATGCCGTTCAGGGCGAGCGCCTGGACAGCCTGGAGACGGAGACCGGCAAGCTGCGCGACGCGATGCGCAAGACCGCGCGCTTCAGTCAGGGCGTCCAGCGTCAGCTGGAGAGATTCAAGGAACCCAATGAGCGCCTGCAACAGGACGTCGGCAGCATCGCCGGGGGAGTCCAACGAGTACGCGCGGACAGCCGGCAGCTGGCGGCACGTCAAAACCGTTGGTTTGGCGGGGTCCTCGCGTTACTTCTGTTGCTCCTTCTGGGTGGCGGGGCCGGCGCCTGGGCGTGGTGGCAGCACGGCCAGCCCGAGCAAGCGGCGCTGCGGACGCGGGTCGCCGCCCTGAACCAAGCTTTGCAGAAGCAGGGATCGGAACTTGGTGATCTACGAGCGTCCGCACAACCGTTGGAGGTCGGCCGGATCGAACGCACGGAGCGGTCGCTGGAGCGCCTGCAGGAAGAGGTGGTAGTGGCCGCGGAAGAGGCGAACGATAACCGCATCGGTATCGCCAGCCTGGCGCAGTCGCAGGCGGCCGTCGCCGAGACAGTGCAGCGCCCGGAGAGCGACCTGCAAGGCCTGGCGGCGGTCGTCGAGGCAATCGGCGAGAGGCAGGGGCGGTCACCAACGCCATCGCAGCCGAGGCTAGACGAGCAAACCAGCAAGGAAGACGAAAGGGAGGCGACGATCCGCGCCGAATCAGCGATCGGATTATCGGTTGCCGATCCGGCCCAAGGCGTCTTCGGGGTTGCCTGGTTGCGGGAACGCGATCCCAAGCGCTATACGATTCAGCTTGCGGGAGCCTATACCGAGGGGGTGGTCGAGACGATTGCCCAGCGCCACCGGTTGCCGAGCCCCCTGGCCAGCTATCGTCGCGAAAGGGACGGGCGGGCCTGGTACGTGTTGTTGTTCGGCGATTTCGCGACCAAGGCTGAGGCGCTGGATGCACTCGACCGCCTGCCGGAAGCGGTCAAGGTATCCGGACCTTTTCTCCGTCGTTATCACAGCGTGCAGCGGGAGTTGCCCTAGACCGGGTGGGTCATTCAGCAACAATGCACCTACCGGGAGAGCCGCCGGGCGGTGGCGTCGGCCCTAGAGATAGGGGAAGATGTGACCACTGCAGCTTAGGGCAGATCGAAGATGACGCGTCAGCTATTGGTGCTGCGGCACGGCAAGTCGAGCTGGAGTTCGGGTAAACCGGACGTCCTTCGCCCCTTGAAGAAGCGGGGGCGCGAAGCCGCCAAGCGAGTGGGGGCATGGCTGCGCGCGCAGCGCATGCGCCCGGATCTCGTGGTGAGTTCGCCCGCGGAAAGGGCCCGGGCCACCACCCTCGAGACCTGTGGGGCGATGGGCGGCAAAGTAAAAAGGATCCGCTGGGAAGAGCGGCTCTATGGCGCCAATCTGGATCAGCTGTTGGGTGTTCTGGCGGAGTGTCCGAGTAAGGCCCTCCGGGTCTTGCTGGTGGGGCACAATCCAGGGCTGGAAGAACTGGTTAGCCACCTCGCGGGTACCCAGACGCCGAGCCCGGCGGACGGCAAGTTGCTTGCTACAGCGAGCCTGGCAATCCTCGAACTGCCCGACGATTGGTCCTCATTGCCTTCCGGGTGCGCCTCGCTGCTCTGCCTAACCCGACCCGGAGAGGCCGTCGGCGAGGTCGCGCTGGGTGGCAAGCCGCGATCCGGCGGCTCGCGGCCGGACTACTTCTACACCCAGTCCGCCGTAATGCCCTACCGGCTGGATGGCGGTAAGCCGGAAATCCTGATTGTCTCTTCACGCAAGCGCAAGCGTTGGGTGATCCCCAAGGGGGTCAAGGAACCCGAACTCAGCCCGCGGGAATCCGCGGCCAAGGAGGCATGGGAGGAGGCGGGGGTCAGGGGCGAAGTGGGGGAGCAATCTCTCGGTCACTATCGATACCGGAAATGGGGTGGCGTGTGCGAAGTCGAGGTGTTCCCCATGCGGGTCGACGAGGTCGCTGAAGACAAATCCTGGGAAGAGAGCCATCGCGACCGCCGCTGGGTCAAGCCGGACGAAGCGCTGCGGTTGCTCGAGGAGCCGAAGCTAAGGGAGATGTTGCACGGCCTGCTGCGCCAACTGGAGGCGGAGTGAAATTTCGTATCGCCGACGAGGAGACAGGCAAGCGCCGCCGTAATCTGTTTTACGGCTTGCTCTTCACATCCATCCTGGCAGGCGTCGTCGCGCTAAAGAACCAACAGGCCCCGCAGCAGTACAATGATGTGCTGCTTTGGTCCGTGGTGGGGTTTGCCGTGCTCGCCAACCTCGTCAATTACCTGCGACACCGCCGCTGGCTGCGCCTGAGCCGTGACCATTTTCTCGAAGTGCTCCCCAACAGGATTCGGTTCTGGACCAACGGCCAGATGAGCGAGCTGCTGCCGGAGGATATCGCGGCCGTTCGATTCCACCAGCGTCGTGGCAGGCTGCAACATATTCAGATCCTGCTCACCAGCAAGCGAGGTATCCGACTCGAGGGTTACCGGGATCTCGAGGGTCTGAGCCGCCTGCTCGAGGAATATCTGCCGGAAGCAAAGATCATGAAGCGCGGTGGATGAGGGGCGTCTGGGGCGCAAAGGGCACAGGAGCATTCTCCCCGGTTTAGGCGCGCCGCAAGACCTCGATCGGGGGCCTGGTCAATAGTGGATAGGTAGCCGCGACTCCGGCGAGCATGACGCCCAGGGCGCCACCGCCGAGCCCGGCCACCCAGAGCCAGGGATTGAAACTGAAACTCAGATCGAAGATCCGTTCCGCGAGCAGGTAGCCGATAGCGCTGGCGCCGAGGCTCGCGAGCAGCCCGGCCAGCAGCCCGAGGGTGGCGAATTCGGCGGCGGCGGCCGCCAGCAGCTGCGGCCGGCGCAAACCGAGGGTGCGCAGCACGGCGGATTCCTGGATCCGCATCTCACGCCCCGATTGGATCCCGGCGTAGAGTACGATCACGCCCGCAATCAGGGTGAACAGGAACACGGTCTCCACCGCCAGGGTGCCGCGCTCCATGATGGAGCGGACCTGTTGCATGATGGCGGTGACGTCGATCACGGTCACCGAAGGAAAGCTGCGCGCCAGCTCCGCGATCAGCGCCGTGTCCTCCGGCGGCAGGTAGAAACTCGTGATATAGGTTGCCGGGTAGGCCTCGAGCGCCCCCGGGCTGGCAATGACGAAGAAATTCGGGTGGAACGAATCCCACTCTACCGAGCGCAGGCTGGTGACCGGTCCCGCGACCGTCTCGCCCGCGATCGCGAACTCCAACCGGTCACCCAGCTGTATGCCGAGCGTGCGCGCGATCCCTTCCTCTACGGAGAATTGCAGGCCGTTCTGCTGCGTCCCCTCCCACCAGCGACCGGCGACGACCCGGTTGTCACTGGGCAGGGAGGTTGACCAGGAAAGATTGAACTCCCGCGCTGCGAGGCGCCGGGCCCGCGGCGACGCGTAATCGTCCGGCGAAACGCGCCGTTGCTCGATGCGCCCGAGTCTGCCTCTGAGCATCGGGTACAAGCCGGAGGTCGGCACGCCCGATTTCTGGAATTGTCCCTGCAGGGACGCCACCTCTTCAGGCTGGATGTTGATCAGGAAATGATTCGGCGCGTCTTCCGGCAGCCGGTGTTCCCATGCCGAGAGCAGGTCCACCCGCACCACCGCAAGCAGCAGCAAGGCCATGATGCCGATACCGAATCCAGCGAGTTGGAAGGCGCTGATCTGGGGGTTGCGGGCCAGGGCGGCGAGCCCATAGCGCCAGACGGCTCCAGACCGGTGGCGCAGGGGCGTGAGTGCGCGAACCAGCAATCGGGCGCTGACCAGCAGGGCGGCCAGGGTGAGCGCGGCGCCGCCGAGGATCAGCAGGGCCATGCGCGTATCCCCTGCTTGCCAGATCATCAGGCTCGCCAGGGCTCCCACGGCGGTGAGCAGAACCAGCCAGAAGCGCGGCGGCGCGAGTCCTAGATCCCGGCGCAGCACACGCAACGGCGATACCGAGCCGAGGCGCAGCAAGGGCGCCAAGGCAAAGCCGCTCAAGGTGATCAGGCCGGTTCCGATCCCCGACACCAGGGGCAGCGCGGAGGGCACCGGCAGGCGGGTATTGAACCAGTCGCCGACCAGGCTGGCGAGCAGGTTCTGCACCAGGAGTCCGAGCAAGGCCCCGACCACTGAGGCGAGCAGCGCGATCCCCAGTAGGCGCAGCAGGAACACCTGCAGAACGAAGCTGCGCCGCGCCCCCAGGCAGCGCAGGATTGCGCTCGTGTCCGCCTGCCGCTCGACGAAGCGCCCCGTGGACAGGGCTACCGCGACGCCGGAAATCAATACCGCCGCCAATGCCGCCAGACCAAGGAAGCGGCTTCCCTGATCGAGCGCCGAGCGCAGCTCCGGACGAGCGTTCTCCAGGCTTTCCAGTTCCGCCCCGCGGGGAAGGCGCGGCTCGACCCACTGACGGTACGCCCGCACTGCACCGGCCTCGCCGGCCACCAGCAGGCGATGGCTGACCCGGCTGGCCGGTGTCACCAGGTTGGTCGCCTCCAGGTCGGAGAGCGAGAGCATGACCCGAGGCGCTAGGCGGAACAGGTTGCCCCCACGGTCGGGTTCCCAGCGCAACACTCGGCCGATGGGGAACTCCGCCTCGCCGAGGGAGAGCGTCGAGCCCGCCGTGCTATCCAACAGGGCAAGCAGGCGGGGTTCCACCCAGACTTCCCCGGACCGCGGCCCGCTGCCCGACGGCCGCTCTTCGCCGAAGCGGGACTGGCTGATCCGCAGCACCCCACGCAACGGGTAGCCGGCGCTGACGGCCTTCACCTGGACCAGCTGCGGGCGCTCGCCGCTGAATACCACGCTGGGGAAGCTCAGGGTCTGCGCCGTGGACAACCCGCGCTGCCGCGCCTGCTCCTCGAACTCGGCCGGGGGCGGATCGGAGGTCTCGATCACCAGATCGGCCGCCAGCATCTCCGTTGCCTGTTGTTCCAGAGCCAGGCGCACCCGGTCGGTGAAGAAGCCGACGGCGCTGATCGCGGCCACCGCGACGATCAAGGCCGCGGCCAGCAGTCTTAGCTCTCCGGATCGCCAGTCCCGGCTCAACAGCCGCAGGGTGAAGCGCAGCGCATTCATGCTGTTGCTTGGAGCGCGCCCGCGTCGAGAAACAGACAGCGGTCGCAGCGCTCGGCCAGCGCGGAGTCGTGGGTCACCAACACCAGTGCGGCGCCGCTGTCGGCGCGCAGATCGAAGAGCAGGTCGATCACCTGGCTGCCGGTCGCGCGGTCCAAATTCCCCGTGGGCTCGTCGGCGAATAGCACCTGTGGTCGGGCAGCGAAGGCGCGCGCGATGGCGACCCGCTGCTGCTCGCCGCCGGAGAGCTGATTGGGGTAATGGTCGCAGCGATCCTGGAGACCTACCTGACGCAGGGTATCCAGGGCGGCGTCACGCGGGTCCCGGTGAGAACTGAGTTCCAACGGCAGCATTACATTCTCCAGGGCGGTCATGCCTGGGAGGAGTTGGAAAGACTGGAAGACGAAGCCCACCCGGCCGGCACGCAGGCTGGCCCGCGCGTCTTCGTCGAGCCCGCGCAGGGGACGTTGAAAAAGCTCGGCGTCGCCCGATGTTGCCCGGTCGAGACCGGCGAGTAGCCCCAGCAAGGTGGATTTTCCCGATCCGGACGGTCCGAGGATGGCCACCGCTTCGCTCTCTTTGATCTCCATGTCGATGTCATCGAGGATGCGCAGCTCACCCTGGGGACCGAGCACCCGTTTTCCCAGGGCGCGCGCGGCTACGACGACTGCGTTAGAATCTGTGCTCATGACCCGGTTCCTGCTTTTCGCGCTCGTGATGTGCGTGCCGCCGATGGCCCAGTGCGGCGATATTCTGGTGTTGGGGGACAGCCTTAGCGCGGGCTACGGTATCGACACACGTGAAGGCTGGGTTTGGCAATTGCAAGAGCGATTGCGAGAAAAAGGCTATCCGCATCGGGTGGTCAACGCCAGTATCAGCGGCGACACCACCAAGGGCGGGCTGGCGCGTTTGCCGCGGGCCCTGGCGACCCATGAGCCGGAAGTGGTCATCGTCGAGCTCGGGGCCAACGACGGATTGCGCGGCATGGATCTCGCCGAAACCCGCGGCAACCTCGATCGGATGCTGTCGCTTGCGCAGGCGGGCGGTGCACGAGCCCTGTTGCTCGGCATGAAGCTGCCGCCGAATTACGGCAGGAGGTATACCGAGCGCTTCCACAACGTCTATCTGGATCTGGCTCGAGAACGCTCTGTCGCTCTGGTTCCATTCTTTCTCGAGGGTGTGGCGCAGGACCCGAGCCTGATGCAGGCCGACGGCATCCATCCCAACGAGCTTGGCCAGGAGCGCATGTTGGAGAACGTCTGGCCTGTGCTCGAAGAACTCCTGCAGTAGGTGTCGGGGCTCGCAGTCGGTTTTCTCGGCGCAGACCGCGGTCTCCAGCCCTCGACCGTGGACACCACGATTCCAACCGTTCCGGCTACTTTTCGGCTCTAAAGCGGCTAGCCCGCGCCGCAAACTCGTAACCGACAATATCGGATTTCTTCGCTATCGGAATCGCTAGCGGGTAAGAACGGCCGCGCGAATTTTCGCTAAGTGTGATGCAGTTAACGGACACGACGAAAAGAAAGTTCACAAACGGGCCCGGCGCGAGTTTGTATAATTTCTACCAGACTGGGAATAGGGGCTTTGCAGGAACCAGGATTCCGGGCATTCGTTAGCTTTGACCCTAATCATGCGCCTGCACATCGGAATCCGAGTACATCGCAAAGTAGTTCGAGTTCGGATCTCCCCAGGAGATAACAGCCAGGGACATGCAAGTTTCAGGATATCGGATGGCCGATCGACGAGATGGCTCTGATAAGGGTCGGATCGCCGCGGGCGGCAAATCGGGCGAGCGGGACTTGCTCTACTTTAAGGCTCCCGGCAGTAAGGCTCTTTACTTGAAGGAAATAACAGATGCCGGCTGGGCGCCCCATGTCGTCGAGGATCCGTGGCAGGCCGAGGAGCTGGCCAGAAGCCGCGGAATCTCTGTCGGGTTGATGCTGCTCAGCTCCTCAT